>NZ_AJML01000024.1:0-108004 GCF_000259525.1 Streptococcus sp. SK140
CCGGAGAAGCAAGCTCCTCCTTCAGCGTTCTACTTGCATGTATTAGGCACGCCGCCAGCGTTCGTCCTGAGCCAGGATCAAACTCTCATTAAAAGTTTGAGTTCTCACTCATTTCTGTCACTGACAGATTTATTGTTTTTTCATTGTTCAGTACTACAACCTTAGTTGTAGTGCCCTGCACATTGGTTCGTCTTGTTCAGTTTTCAAAGGTCTTTGTCACTCGCTTCTCTCAAGTGACAACTGTATTAGTATATCACAGCCGCTTTCGCTTGTCAACACTTTTTTGAAACTTTTTTTAAATTTTTTTCATTTAGTGTTTCAACTGCTTTATACTATAGTCCGTACGGGATTCGAACCCGTGTTACCGCCGTGAAAAGGCGGTGTCTTAACCCCTTGACCAACGGACCGGAGTTGTTATTTTCAACTCTTACTATTATACCGACTTTTTTTGCTTTGTCAACACCTTTTTTTAATTTTTTTTTAGAAGTCTTGTAATGTTGCCTTCAGCTCTCTGAGAAGGGCTTTGCGGCCTTTAAATCGTTCGTCTGCCCAGAGTTTCGGTTAATTTTTTTCTTACAATAATTGTTTTTTATGAAGCACATATCATTTTTTGAAAAAACAGAGAAAACTTGTGCCTCCTCTGTTTATAGTATTTAAGATAATTAATTTTCTTCACTCATTTTTGATTTTACTTCATCATAAGATAGTGCATGTGATTCCTCTTCTACTGTTTCAGGCATCTTTCCTGTTTCGTATAGAGATTTAATTTGTGTACTATCCAGTGTTTCGTATTTCAATAATGCTTCTGCAATCAGCTTGTGAGTTTCACGATTTGACTGGATAATTTCAGCAGCTTTGTTTCGTGCTTCATTCAATAATGAACGAACTTCTTCGTCAATTTCATAAGCTGTTTGTTCTGAAATTGATTTTTGAGGGCTTTGTGCACCAAACATGGCATGACTTCCTTCATATTGTACTGGACCAAGTTTTTCACTCATACCATACTCTGTAACCATTGCACGCGCCATCTGAGTAGCTTGTTCGAAGTCATTAGATGCTCCAGTTGTTTGGACGTTAAAGATAATCTCTTCAGCTACACGTCCACCCATTAAGCCAGCTAATTGTTCTTTCATATCTTCTTTAGATAGAAGCATTTGGTCTTCCTTAGGAAGTGCAATCATATATCCGCCTGCACGTCCACGTGGTACTATGGTAACTTTATGAACAACACGGGCATTTGACAATACTAGACCGACAATGGTATGTCCTGCCTCATGGTAGGCAACCAATTCACGTTCTTTTTGTGAAACTGTCTTATCTTTCTTAGATGGTCCAGCGATAACACGATCTTCAGCTTCATCAATATCAGAAGCATCAATCACTGATTTATTACGACGAGCTGCAACCAAAGCTGCTTCGTTCAATACATTTTCCAAATCGGCACCAACAAAACCTGGAGTTTGTTGTGCTACCAATTTTAAATCTACATCTTCAGCTAAAGGTTTATTTCTAGCATGGACTTTCAAAATTGCTTCGCGTCCCTTAACATCTGGACGACCAACTAATACTTTTCTATCAAAACGACCTGGACGAAGTAGAGCCGGATCAAGAACATCTGAACGGTTTGTTGCCGCAATGACAATAATTCCTTCATTTCCTTCAAAACCATCCATTTCAATCAAGAGTTGGTTTAAGGTTTGTTCTCGTTCATCATTACCTCCACCTAAACCGACACCACGTTGTCGACCAACGGCATCAATTTCATCAATGAAGATAATAGCTGGTGCTGCTTTTTTTGCATCTTCAAAGAGAGAACGTACACGGCTCGCACCGACACCGACGAACATTTCTACAAAGTCAGAACCTGAAATACTAAAGAATGGTACACCAGCTTCTCCTGCGACTGCTTTGGCAAGTAATGTCTTACCGGTTCCCGGAGGCCCCTCTAAGAGAACACCAGCTGGAATCCGGGCACCCAATTTTGTAAATCGTTTTGGATCTTTTAAGAATTCAACAACTTCAACAAGTTCTTGTTTTTCTTCCTCTGCGCCTGCGACATCTGAGAAGCGAACTTTGATATCTTCTTTATTAGCAGCTTTAGCTTTACTACGTCCAAAGCTCATTGGATTACGTCCACTATTTCCGCCCATATTTCCCATCATAGAGAAGAGGAAGAAGAATAAGATAGCAAATGGTACTACTGAAACCAGGATGTTAATCCACATACCACTTGAGCTTTCGTGTTTCACTTCAATTTGTGTTTGATGTTCACTTGCTAGCTTTTGCAAATCCGCTACAGTTGTATCTGATGGGAGGACAATACTTGTAAATTTCTCTACTTTTGTAGCAGAGGGTGTAAAAAATTGAATTCCCGTTTCCTGTTTCTCTGTCTTAGCAGTTTTGTAGACACCATACACTTCAATAACACTACCACTTGGTTGGTAGGTCATTTCTTTTACATTGTCGTTAGTGATTTCCTGAACCAATTCTGAGTACTTAATTTGTTGACTATGACCAGCGGATCTACCAGCAAAAAAGTACTGGAATCCTGTCACTAGCAAGAAAATCATCAACAAATAAAGAAATGGATTTTTTATGAAACCATTATTTTGTTTTTGCATTCAAACACTTACCCTTCTATTTTGAGTAAACTTCCTCTTTCAATACACCTACATAAGGAAGGTTACGATAGTTTTCATTATAGTCTAAACCGTAGCCTACAACAAATTCATTTGGAATTGTAAAACATGTATAATCTGCTTCGATTTCTACTGTACGACCTTCTGGTTTATCAAGCATTGTGACAATCTTAACAGAAGCTGCTTCTCTTGCAGTAAACATATCTCTCAAACTCTTCAAGGTTTGACCAGTATCAATAATATCTTCTACAAAGACAACATGTCGACCTTTAATATCTTGAGTTACGTCTTGTTTAATATTAATGACACCACTACTTACAGTCCCACCATGATAGCTAGAGACCATCATAAAGTCCATTTCAAGATGTGTATCAATATATTTCACCAATTCTGCCATAAAAGGAATAGAACCTTTTAGAATTCCAACTAAAATCGGATTTTTTCCCTCATAATCTTTTGTCAACTGAGCACCCAATTTTTTAGCTGCTTCTGTAATTTCATCTTGTGAAATCAAAATTTTCTTGATATCTTTTTCTAACATGATTTTACCTATCTATTTTTTCTATATAAAGTACAGTGTTCATTATATCATTTTTCATTTTTTTACTCAAATCACTGATTTCAATTCCTAAAACTGAACAAATTTTTCCAAATTGCTCAATGATAATAGCTTTTTCTCGATTTTCTTTAGGAATTTTTAAATCAATAAAAAGTCGTCTTAGTTTTTTACGATGACCATTTTTTATCAAATAATCACCAGGCTGTCGATGCCGTATAATCAACGATGTTTCACGGGAAACATTTATTTGTTGAACATTTTCTCCTTTTAGGGGGATTCCAAATGAAAATAGAAAACCTTCATAATAAACTTGATTTTGATAGTTTAACACACACTCACTACTTTTTTCATCAGACTTTGGTCTGATTTTACCAATTTGAAAGTGCTGGTATTCTTTTATAAGTTCATAACCATTTTTTATACTATGGCGATATTGGCTCTTAGTTTTTAAAATATGATGAATTTCTTGAAATTGTTCTCTTGTTACATTTAAATCAGCAAAACAACTAAGGTATTGTTGTAGTAAAACTCGCTGTGTTGATTCACTAAAAGACAAAAACTGAGTTAAATCTTCCACATTGACTGTTTGAGATAATTCAGTCAGAGCAATTTGATAGTCAGATACTTCTTTTCCAAACTCTAAAAACGCTCTCTTTACCTGAATATTTTCTTTTTCCAGTTGTGGTAAGTAAATATTACGAACTCGATTGCGAAAATAATGATTTTCTTTATTCGTCCTATCTTCAAAATGCTCAACTTCAGGAAAATCCTTCTTATAAAAAGAAAGCAACGGACGAATTAATTCTCCCTTATCAAACTTTTGTCTCTCTTTTATAGCTGATAAATGTTGTAGTCTAACACCCCTAATCATTCGCATAAAAATCGTCTCAGCCTGATCATCTGCATGATGAGCTGTTACAAGGGCTGTAGAGGAAGTTTTCCCCATTACTTTCCTAAAAAATTTATAGCGAAATTGACGAGCATTTGCTTCTGAAAAATCTCCAGTAAAATGAGCTACGTAAATTGGAACTCCAACTTGTTCAGCTAGTTTTATTAATTCATATTCTTCATGATCAGATTCTAATCGTTGTTTATGGTTTACATGAGCTAAAAATAATTCAATCCCAAGTTCTTCTTGGTAAGTTGAAAGGAGATGAAAAAGAAACATCGAATCCAATCCACCAGACAAGGCTAGTACAACTCGTGAATGATCTTTAAAATAACCTTTTTCTAGAAAATGATTTAAAAAATCTCGGTCTCTCATTTTAGGACCTCATAGACATCCTTAGCAATTTTAGAAATGGTATCATAATCAGAATTTTTGGTAAAGATTGCAATAATGAAAGGAGAATCTGTATAGACTATTCCTACATCGTGTTTAAATTCATCTGCATCCCCAATTTTATGGGCTACCTTAGCAGAAATATTCTTAGCAATCCTCTGATTATCAAAAGCTGTTTGTGATAGGGATTCTAAAACAAAACCATTCTGATTATAAATAGATTCCATAACTTGACCAGCCATTTTAGCTGAAGCCAACTTATCTGTCACATCCCATTCCCCACCTGCGATAGTAGCCATCTCTTTTTTAAAGGCTTCATCTGATTTATTCGTAATATAATAACCAAGAATATTATGAGCTACATTGTCAGATTCTTTTGCAGTTTTTGTGATTAAATCTTTGAGAGTGTAGTCTTTATTGTCTGCTGTTTTAGGGAGATTTCCGCTTCCTTCAGGTTTATAAGAACCAGGGAAATCATTCACTTCAGAAACGTACTTCAATTTCGTGTCAAGTTGGTAATCACCTTGATTGATTTTTTCTTGAACATAATAAAGATAAGGCAATTTCATAACACTAGCAGCGTACATTTTTTGATCTTCATTAATCCCAGCTTCCTTACCTGTACTCAATTGTTTAATATAAATAGAGAACTGTTCATTTTGATAATTTGCAGATAGCAACTCTTGTACTTTCTGAATACGATTATCATCATCGGAAATATCATCCGTCGAAATCCAACCAGTTTGTTTGATATGTAAAAATTCATGCCCACCAGCAAAAATAGACATATCTACTTCAACATCTTGATAGGGTACCAAAGTAGATTTTAATTCTTGTTTATCATAAGGGCTATTATAGACAATAAATTCAGGTTCTAACCACACTCGTTTAGAAAAATTGTTGACATTTGAACTATCGTATAAAAGTCGTTTATCGGCCATCACAAACTGATTATTAGACAATTTAAAGACAGGCTGTCCTTGTTTATTTAATTTCCATTCTAAAACAGATAATTTTGTATCTGCATTGACTTTTCCTGATTCTTTAATCAAATCTTCTGTAGAATAAACAGATGTTTCACCATAAAATTTTGGAGATTCTATAACATCTTGATAGTAAAAATGATACGAAGCGTGGGTTAAGGAATAAACTTCTTGTTTTGGAATGATAACTGGATTCTCAGTGCTTACTACTTGGACACTTTTTAAAAAAATAGGAAGTAGCAATATCACTAAAAATTTACGCATTCTTTTTTTCCTCTTCTTCCTGTAACCGTAACAGATGATTTTTTTGAGCTAACTCTTCTAATTTTTCATCTGACTGACTTAAAAATTGTTCAATAATATCTAATAAATTTTCCATTTTACATTACCTAGGAAGTAAGTCCGGAATAGTATAAACTTCTTCCCATGATTTTGAATAGTAATATTTTGCACGCAAATACTTGGCTGCGTATGTTTCGTCCTTTAATTTGGTTGCAAGATTTGATTCTTTATCTTTTTCATCGCTCAATTCTTGATACTGTTTTTTCAGATCGGCTAACTGTTGGCGACGTTCGAGTAGTTGCTGATAACTTTGAGTCAAATTATAGGTTGGTAGGATGAACAACAACATAATCAAAATCAAAACCCAGCCCATAAAACGATTTCGTCTTTGTCGTTCTTCCATCAAGTATTTACGACGTTGGTGTTCATTTTGAATAAAAGAATTATTCATTTGCACAATTTTTTTATACATCGTTTTCTACCCTTGTTTCGCTGATAATTTCATACATACCTGCAGCATCTTCTTTTTTAGTGCTATCTTTCATTTCTAACACTTTTACGAGCAACAATTTATTTCCAAAACGAATTTCGACTTGATCGTTGATTTTTAAATCTGTAGAGCTCTTGGCAAGAATACCATTTACCTTGATACGTCCCTTATCTGCAACTTCTTTAGCCACTGTACGACGCTTAATAATTCTTGATACTTTTAAATATTTATCTAATCTCATTTTTATTACCTCAAATTATTATTGTACCATTTTTCTACCTTTTATAGAAGAAAAAAGATAACTCCTAATGTGACTCTTTTGATTCTTTTATGTTTGCTAATGATTCTCCAAAAGTTAAAAGACCTTCTAAAATTTCATAATCTTTTTTATTTCGAATATCAAATACAACTTCAATTAAACCTTGATTTTCTGAAATATTGGCCTTCAAACTTGTCTGAGATAGAGCCTGGAAATAATCTTGTGTTAAAAATAGTTGTTGCGAAATTTTTTCAAATTGAATAACAAGCTTATTATTTCTTCTTTCAACACGATTGACAAACACTTTATCAAGATATGCTTTAGCTAATCCAATTTCTAAAAGGTAAGCAACCACATCTGGATATTCTCCAAAACGGTCGATCAACTCATCTTGTAATTCTTCGTAGTTGACACGATTGTCAATTTGACGAATTCTCTTGTAAATTTCAATTTTATGCCGTTCATCTGAAATGTACTCATCCGGAAGATAAGCGTCAATTTGTAGAATTAACTCAGCATTTCCTTTTTCACGTTTCTTGTCAGTTCCATTTTTCTTAGCAATTGCTTCTTCTAGTAACTGAGAATACAACTCAAACCCAACAGAATCAATAAAACCAGACTGTGAACTTCCTAAAAGATTCCCAGCTCCACGAATGGATAAATCACGCATAGCGATTTTGAAACCAGAACCTAGTTCAGTAAAACCTTTGATGGCCTCTAATCTTTTCTCAGAAACTTCTGTCAAGGTTTTATCTGGACGATACATGAGATAAGCATATGCAATTCGATTACTACGACCAACCCGACCTCTTAATTGATACAAGGTTGACAATCCCATATGATCTGAATTTTCTATAAACAAGGTATTAGCATTTGGAATATCTACTCCTGTCTCGATGATTGTTGTAGTTACTAAAATATCATATTCACCTTCAATGAAATCAAGAAGTGTATTTTCTAAGCGAATTTCACTCATTTGTCCATGAACAAAACCAATTGAAGCTTCTGGAATCAACTCTTGTAACTCTGAAACCTTCTTTTCAATCGTGTCAACTTTGTTGTAAAGATAGTAAACTTGACCACCACGATCCATTTCTCTCAATACAGCATCACGAATGACACGATCATTCTGTTCAAGAACATAGGTTTGAACAGGATATCGATTAGTTGGAGGTGTTTCGATGACAGATAAATCTCGGATACCTAGCATAGACATATGAAGAGTTCGAGGAATTGGTGTCGCTGTCAAGGTTAAGACATCAACCTTCTTTTTTAATTCCTTGAGAGCTTCCTTATGCTTAACACCAAAACGTTGTTCTTCATCAATAATCATCAACCCCAAATCTGCAAACTCAACATCTTTAGATAAAACTCTATGGGTCCCTATCAAAATATCTACTTGACCTTTTTTCAATTTTTTAAGTGTCTCAGTCTGCTCTTTCTTACTTCTAAAACGACTCAAAACATCTACATTGACAGCAAATTGTTCAAATCTTTCCTTAAAATTACTGTAATGTTGCTGAGCAAGAACGGTAGTTGGTACTAAAACAACAACCTGTTTATGATCATTGACAGCCTTAAATGCAGCTCGCATAGCTACTTCTGTCTTACCAAATCCAACATCTCCAACTAAAAGTCGGTCCATCGGTTGAGAAGCCTGCATATCTTTCTTGATCTCTTCGATACTTCGAAGTTGGTCCTCAGTCTCTACATATGGGAATGCTTCGTCAAAAGCAACCTGATCTTCATCATCTTTTGAAAATGCATATCCTTTAAGTTGACTTCTCTCGGCATATAACTTAATCAAGTCATCTGCAATATCTTCAACTTGACTCTTTACTTTTTGCTTGGCTTTTTTAAAACGTCCATCGTTTAATTTGTTTAACTTTGGAGCCTTACCATCACTAGAGACATACTTAGAAAGAGTCTGTATCTGCTCTACAGGGATGGAAATACGGTCTCCATTTTGATATAGGACACTTACGTAGTCTCGATGAATTCCTTTGATTTCAATCGTTTCAATCCCTAAATATTGACCAATACCATGAATTTGATGAACAACATAATCTCCTTTTTGGAGTTCATTATAATCCTTTAATCGTTCAGCGTTACTGATATTTTGTCTTCGATACTTGCGTTTAATCTTCTTTTTAAAAATTTCATATTCAGTGATAAATACAAGATTTTCATCTACAAAATGAAAGCCATGTCGCAGATTTCCTTCAACAAGATTGACAGTTCCTTTACAGATTTTACTTTCATTACTATTATCAAATTTAATATCGTATTCATCAAGAATCGTTGACAGTTTCTTTAGTTCAGTTTTGCTACTTGCTTGAAGAATAATCGTATACTTTAATTTTTTGTAACGTTCAATTTCTTCTTTCAGAAAAGAAAACTGATTAAAGAACTCTTGCATAGGATATTGATTGAACTGGTACAGATTATTAAATTTCAAATTTCCAAGCCCTTTTTGAAAATTTGAAAAGAAAGTCGCTGGTACATATTTTTTAAACTGACTTTCTACATCAGCAAAATATTGTAAATTTGACACTGATTTACTATTATGTAAATCATCTGTAAAGTAGCTAGCTGTTTCCTTATCAAAAGCATCGTACTGGTTCATGATTTTTTGAAAATCATCAAATATAACAGGAACTTGATTCAAATAGTCTATCAATGTCCATTGTTTTTTATAAAATACAGACAAAAACTTGCGAATATCTGTATGAAGAACTTGCTCTTTCGTGCAACTAAAAACTTCTTCTAAGTAAGACTTTAAAGTTGGAGAAAGTGCCTTATCAATCTCATGTTCTAAAAATTTCAGGCCACGATGATAATCTTCAAAAGTTAGTAAAATATCACTTGCTGGATATATCAGTACTTTAGACTGACTGTCTTTAGAAAGCTGAGTTTCAGTATCAAATTCTCTTATACCATCAATTTCATCACCAAAAAATTCTATTCGGTAAGGAGATACTTGTGAGGTTTCAAAGATATCTAGAATATCTCCACGAAGGCTAAATTCTCCCTGACTTTGAACTTGTGTAACTTTCTTATAACCAAGAGAAATTAAGTGATTTTTTAATTCTCTTTGTTCGCATTCCTGGCCCACTTGAAGTTCTAAGATACTATTATCAAAAACTTGAGGATTTGGTAAGAATACCCGACTAGCTGCGACGTTACAAACTAAAATCCCTCTTTGAGACTTATCTCGTAGAAACCGCAGAGCTTCAACCCGAGAAAAAATCTTTTCCTGAGATGATACCAAAAATTCGACCATTGGTGAATCATCTACTAGAAATGGATAAACCAGATCCGAACCTAGTATAGAGATTAGATCATTGACCAGACGCTCAGCCTCTCCATATGTAGAAGTCATCACTAAAACCTTATCCTGACTCTTCAGACTACTAGCAATAGCTAAAGATTTTGCTGATCCAGAAAGACCTAGCAATAATTGTCTTTGTTTCTGTGGTAGGTTCTCATGCCAAGATAGGATTTGTTTATTCTCTAAAAAGAAATCGATTAATGCCATTTCCTTACCCATTATATTTCTGCATCGTCTTTTCAAAGTTTTTTTCTTGTAAATAATAATTTACAGCATCGTCAACCTTGTCAATAGATTGTAAAATACCAATATAATCTTCTTGATCAAACTTACTCAAAACATGGTGAACAACAGACATTCCTTTTTTAGGTCTACCTATACCAATCTTTACTCGATTGAAAACCTGTGTACCAATATGTTGGATAATTGACTTGATACCATTATGACCGCCAGCTGATCCTTTAGCGCGAAGTCGAATTTTTCCTACTTCCATGTCAAGATCATCGTAAATAATCAGTAAATCTTCAATATCTAAACCATAATAGGTTAATAAAGCATGAACTGCTTTCCCACTTTCATTCATAAAAGTTGTTGGTTTCACTAGATAAATTTTTTCACCATTAAGGAAAAATGAAGCTAATTCAGCTTGGAATATTTTATCGTGTGTAAATGATACATTCTGTTTTTTTGCTAGTTGGTCAATCAACATAAAACCAACATTATGTTTAGTTTCAAAATATTTATCCCCTGGATTTCCCAATCCTACAAGTAATTTTGTCATTTATATTTCCTTTCAAAAGTCAAAAGGGTTGGAATTTTTTTCCAACCTAATTGACATTATTTTAAATACTGATTAAACGTTAAAGCGGAATTCCATAATATCGCCATCTTGCACGACATATTCTTTTCCCTCTTCACGCAAACGTCCAGCTTCTTTTACAGCCTTTTCAGAGCCATATTTTACCAAATCGTCATAAGACATGGTCACTGCACGAATAAATCCTTTTTCAAAGTCTGAGTGAATGATACCAGCAGCTTGAGGAGCTTTCATGCCACGTTTAAAGGTCCAAGCACGAACCTCTTTTTCACCAGCTGTGAAGTAAGTTCCAAGTCCAAGCAAGTGATAAGCTGCGCGAGTCAACTTGTCAACGCCTGATTCTGTCAACCCAAGTGCTTCAAGAAACTCTTGCTTGTCTTCTTCGTCTAACTCAGAAATTTCTTCCTCAGCACGCGCAGAAATAACGACTACCTCTGCATTTTCTGTCGCTGCAAATTCTCGAATTTGTTTCACATAATCAATAGAGTCTGGGTCTCCAACAACATCCTCATCCACATTCGCTACATAAAGAACTGGTTTAGTGGTCAAGAGGAAAAGACCTTTGACAACCTTTTGCTCTTCATCTGTAAATTCAATGGTACGTGCTGATTTACCGTCTTCAAGAACTGGTTTAATCTTTTGAAGAACGTTAAATTCTGCAACTGATTCCTTATCTTTTTGCGTACGCGCCATTTTTTCTACACGCGCATAGCGTTTATTAACTGATTCTAAGTCAGCAAGAATCAACTCTAGGTTAATGGTATCAATATCTGCTAGCGGATCCACAAAGGCATCTTCACGACCTTGCTCACGCATGACATTTTCATCATCAAAGGCACGAACCACATGAACAATCGCATCAACTTCACGGATGTTGGCCAAGAATTTATTCCCAAGACCTTCTCCTCTTGATGCTCCTTTTACAATCCCTGCAATATCTGTAAATTCAAAGGTTGTTGGAACTGTCTTTTTAGGAGTAATCATTTCCGTCAATTTTTGGAGGCGTTCATCTGGAACTTCTACCATTCCAACGTTTGGATCAATGGTCGCAAAAGGATAGTTTGCAGCCTCTGCTCCTGCTTTTGTAATTGCATTAAATAGGGTTGATTTACCAACGTTTGGCAAACCCACGATACCTGCTGTTAAAGCCATAGTTTCTCATTCTCCGTTCACATTTCAATCTTCAATATTATAACACAAAAAGGGAAAACTTGCTAACCCTCCAAGTGAGTGTTACTAATCAATGATTTTGTTCATTTTTCTTTCAAAATCATAGCGACTCATCATAACCACATGATCACAATTGCTACATTTGATTTTGATATCTGCCCCTACACGTGTAATCTCCCAACGATTAGCTTTTTTACCAGTTGATTTGATTGTACAAGCGTGTGGTTTTTTCATTTCAACAAAATTTCCAACTTGATACATAGTTAATCTCCTTTTTCTTTTTCGATTATATCATAAAAGAGGCGAGCTAGGCTCTACCTCTTTCCATTAATTTGTGCGAACTGGCGTGATGAGCTGCATGAAATCTTCATCTGTATCAGCTGGAACTAGAGTAAATGGACGAACTGCTGAAATAAAGCTGATTGTAACTTTTTCGCTATTCAAAGCTTTTAGTGCTTCAATCAAATAAGTTGGGTTGAAACTAATTGTCAAATCAGCACCACTTACATTTTCAGTATCAATTTCTTCGTTTACTTTCCCTACTTCTGGAGAATGAACATGGGCACTTACAACTCCTTCTTTGATTTCTAATTTAACAGTACCATTTTGTGTCGCACTTGATAAGAGGCGAGCACGTTCCATAGACTGGCGTAGTTTAGCAACATCAAAAGTCACTGTTGTATTGAAATCTGTTGGAATCAATCGATCGGTATCTGGATAATTTCCTTCTAAAAGACGTGTGTAGAAGCTAATATTTTCACTTCTAAAGAGAATTTGATTATTGGCGAAGAAAATCTCTACTGTTTCGATATCATCCGTAAAAACAGCTGAAAATTCGCGTAGCGAACGACTTGGGATGACAACATCAAAATCATCGCTATTTTTTTCAAGAGTCAATTTCTTCTGACTGAGACGGTGAGAGTCTGTCGCAACTGTTTTTAATTCTTTGTGGTTGCTTAAAACAAAGTGGACACCTGTCAAAATAGGACGGCTTTCTTGGGTACTAGCTGCAAAAGCTGTTTCATTGATAATCTTTTTAAGAAGTTTTGTTTCAAGAACTAAAGGATTGCTTGCAGAAATTTCCTGAATACGTGGATATTGCTCACTATCTTTTCCTTTAAGAGTAATCTCTGATTTTCCACTAGTTAAGACAATTTGCTTTTGTTCAATCTCTTTAAAATCAAGTGTTACATCTGGAAGACTTGAAATAACATTGATAAAGAAAGAAGCTTCCAGTAGAACTGAACCTAAAGAGTTAATCAAGAGACCTGCATTTTCATTTTTTTGCGAGATAAAATTTTCGATTGAGATTTGACCATTTGATCCAATCAAGGTAATTCCTTCATTGGTAACATCAATTTTTACAGTCGATAAAATAGGAATTGCATTCTTTGAGCTAATAGCTCTCTTTGTTGTATTTAAGGCTTGTAAAAATAAGTTTTTGTTAATTGAAAAATGAATCATGGATTCTCCTTTATTCTTTTTATTATTAGAAGGATAATAGTAATAATAGAGCGTGTGAAATCTGTGGAAAAACACTTGTAATCAAGAAAACTCAAGGACAGAGCCTTGTTTAAAAGATGTGGATAAATAAGAGAATTTTTTAAAAGTTATCCACAAGTTATTTAATTTTCTTTTTGATGTTTTCAATTTCTATACGTAAATTATCATCTGTTTCAAGCATGGATTTGATTTTTCCATGAGCGTGAATGACCGTTGTGTGGTCTTTACCACCAAACTCTTTTCCAATCTTAGGAAGGCTATTATCAGTCATTTCTCTGGCTAGATACATGGCAACTTGACGGGCTAAAACGATATTTTGAACACGTCTAGTTCCTTTCATTTCCTTGACACTAACACCATAGAAGTTTCCAACTTCTGTCTGGATTTTATTAATTGGAATCACGATCATTTTGCTAACGTTTTGTTTACGAGCACGAATAGCTTCAGCTGCAATGTCAACTGTGATATTGTTAATCTTTTTGACTTTGGCCATTAGGCTGATATCGTTGAGTGCTCCCTCGAGTTCTCGCACGTTAGAGTCAAACTGTCCAGCCAAATATTCGAGTGTATCATTCTGAAAATGATAGTTGAGATGTTCAGTCTTACTCTGTAAAATAGCAATACGTGTTTCAAAATCAGGTGGTGTGATATCTGTCGTTAATCCCCACGAGAAGCGCGTGACCAGACGTTCAGGTAGACTCTCTAAATGTTCAGGCCTACGGTCGCTCGTCAAAACAATCTGTTTATTATTATTGTGAAGGGCGTTAAATGTATTGAAAAACTCTTCCTGAGTTTGTACTTTCTTTCCACTAAGTGATTGAATATCATCAATGAGTAGGAGGTCTAAACTGCGGTAAGTTTTCTTGAATTTTTCCATATCATTGAGTCTCAAATGCTCTAGGAATTCATTAATGAAGCTTTCAGCAGGTATGTATTTTACACGCGCATTTGGACTCTTTTTCAGAATTTCATTCCCAAGGGCATTTAACAGGTGAGTTTTTCCAAGTCCAGGACCTCCATAGATAAATAGAGGATTGTAAGTTAATCCTGGATCTTCAGAAACAGCCAAAGCAGCAGACTTAGCCCAAACATTACCATCCCCTTGAACAAAATTATCGAAAGTATACTTTTCCTTGAGTCCAGTTTCAGAATATGGAATAGTGGATGGAATTGGTTGATAATCGTTGCCAGGTTCAGACTCGAAAGCTACTTGTGAGTTAGCTTCTTCAACTTTCGTGAAGATATAATGAGCTTTTATTTCAGTATCATAGATTTCAAAACCTGCTGCTAAAAGCATCCCATTGATATTTCGTTCCCAGAATATCTGCATTTCATCGCGGGGTAAGAAAATCGTTGCAGTATTTTCTTCAACTTTAACCAGTTTTGCGTCTAAAATATAGAAATCATAAACTGACTGAGTTAATTTATCATGTGCAAGTTCTAAAAGACGATTCCAAAATTGTTTTTCCTTCAATGATTTTCTCCTCCTTTACTATAGAATTTAAAAGGTTTATTGATAGAATCATTTTACCATAGATAAGATTATTTTTCCACAACTTGTGGAAAACAATTAACAATGTTTTTAAATGTTATCCACATTTTGTGGATAACTAAGAAAAATTCTGAAATACTGGGCTTTTAAAAACTAAAATGCAGTGGATAACTATGTTCGTTAAGAATACTAAAATAACAGCCTTATTTCAGGCTGTTAATAAATTGTTGGTATTCATCTTGGTTATGGAAGGAAATTGAAATTTTACCACTATCTTTTTTTTGTAGCTTAATCTGAACATCTAATCCGAGTATTTTTTTCAATTTTTGCTCTTCTTCTTTGACAAAGTGGTCTTTTTCTTTTTTGCTGCTCTTCTTCGTTTTTTGTAGTATTTGTTCAACTTGTCGAACAGAGAGATTTTCAGTTTGAATACGATTCAAGAGTTTATCTTGTTTATCACTTGATAATTGAATGAGGAGTCTAGCATGAGCTTGAGAAAGTCTACCACTTTCAACTTCTGTCAGGATATGTTTAGGTAATCCTAACAATCGAACTAGGTTTGTAATATAAGGTCGAGATTTCCCCATTTTTTCAGCAATTTCTGTGTGGGTAAAACCTTTATCAATTAAGGATTGATATGCTTTAGCTTCCTCGATAGGATTTAAATTTTCTCGTTGGAGATTCTCAATGATAGAATGAAGCATCATATCTTGATCAGAAAGTTGCTTAACAATGACTGGAACTTCTGAAAGTCCAGCAGCTATTAAAGCACGATACCGTCTTTCTCCAGCTAGAATTTCATATCCAAGTACTGGAGATTTTCTAACGATAATAGGCTGAATCAAGCCGTTTTCCTTAATAGATTGTGCCAGTTCTTGAATTTTTTCTTCTGAAAATTCCTTACGAGGTTGATAGGGATTTTTTTGAATATCTTTTATTTGAACAATTTTAAATTCTTCCATAATTCTACATTAACACAACTTAGATATTCTGTAAAGCAACTTTACATATCTGTAAACTACTTATCTAAATCACTAGTACTTTTATCTAATTTAATAGTTGTTGTTTCTTCCTTACCATCACGGTAGTAAGTAACAGTCATACTGTCTCCAATAGAATGACTATATAAAGCACTTTGCAATTCAGTAGTGGAAGAAATAGCTTTATCATCTATTTTTGTAATGACGTCATATTGTTGCAGATGTCCATTGGCAGGCATATTTTTTTGAACAGAACGAACAGCTACACCAGAAGTAACATTTCCAGGAAGTTTTAGTTTTTGAAGATCAGTTGTACTAAGATTTGATAAGTTAACCATGTGGATTCCAAGAGCAGGTCGAGTTACTTTTCCATCTTTTTCCAACTGCTTGATAATATTAATTACATCGTTTGCAGGAATGGCAAAACCAAGACCTTCGACAGATGTTCCACCATTAGAGGCAATCTTACTTGATGTAATACCGATAACTTGGCCTTGGATATTAATCAAAGGACCACCTGAGTTCCCAGGGTTAATAGCTGTATCTGTTTGGATAGCATTGGTTGAGATAGCTTGTCCGTCTTCAGATTTTAGAGATACATTTCTATTTAAACTTGATACAATCCCCTGTGTCACAGTATTGGCATATTCAGAACCTAGAGGACTTCCGATTGCAATAGCTGTTTCTCCAACTGTTAGTTGACTAGAATCACCAAATTCGGCTACTGTTGTGACCTTATCTGCAGCAATTTTTACAACGGCAATATCTGAATAAGTATCAGAACCCACAATTTCACCAGGGACTTTTGTGCCATCTGCTAAACGAATATCAACTTTTTTAGCACCATTAATAACGTGAGTATTGGTTACAAGGTAAGCAGTATCCCCTTCCTTTTTATAAATGACACCAGAACCTTCGCTGTATACTTGTTCAGCATTGGTATCTGTATCAGTTTCATCAGATCCGAGTAAACTATTTTGAGAGTTTGATGAGTAAGTAATGACAGATACAACAGCATCTTTAACTTTATCAACTGCTTGTGTAGTTGAATTTTCATTTTTTACAGCTGTTTTGCTGACAGTCGTTGTAGTTGTCGTACCACTATTTTGTTTTTGACTGAGCTGCAATGTGGTAAAAGTACCTAAAATACCACTAAAAAAGCTAATGAGAATGACTACTAAAAGTTGTCCCCATTTTTTGGAACTAGTTTTTAAGTTTTTCATAGAAGCCTCCATGTTTTTTTATCAATGAAAGTATAAAATAGCTAGCTTAATCCAAGCTTAAAAACAAAAAGTTTTTCACAACTTGTGGATAACTTTCGAAAACCTGTGAATTTATTGAAGTTTTTCAAAATCTTATCTGTGAATAAGATGTGAAATTGAGTGTGAATATGTTAGAATAGAAGAATGAAAATTAAAGTGGTAACAGTTGGAAAACTGAAAGAAAAATATCTCAAAGATGGCATAGCAGAATACTCCAAGAGAATTTCACGATTTGCTAATCTAGAAATTATTGAGTTGGCTGATGAAAAAACACAAGATCGGGCCAGCGAATCTGAAAATCAAAAGATTTTGGAGTTGGAAGGGAACCGCATTCTTGCTAAAGTAGGGGAACGTGATTTTGTAGTTGTTTTAGCTATTGAAGGAACAACTTTTTCTTCTGAAGAGTTCAGTAAGCAGCTTGAAAGGGCTTCTATCAATGGATTTTCGACAATCACTTTTATCATTGGTGGGAGTTTAGGACTATCTCCAGAGGTGAAAAAAAGAGCCAATCTCTCTGTTAGTTTTGGGAGATTGACGCTTCCTCATCAACTAATGAGATTAGTCTTAGTAGAACAAATTTATAGAGCGTTTTCGATTCAACAGGGCTCTCCCTATCATAAATAGATGATTGACTAAGCTAGCTTTTTTTGATAAGATAGATTAGTAAGGTCTCATAGCTCAGCTGGATAGAGCATTCGCCTTCTAAGCGAACGGTCGCAGGTTCGAATCCTGCTGGGATCAGTGTTAAATCGTAAGCTGGGAAAAAACCCCAGCTTTTTTTGTAAAAATTTGACATTTCAGAATAAAATTTGAGCATTTGAGAAATAATTCTCTATAGGTATCGTAGATTTTATATAATATTTTTGTAAGTTAATTTACAAGAAAAACATTATAGGAGTTTATATTATGAAAAAGAATACAGATTTTGCTCAAATGAAAGATTTCCAAGAATTGAACGAAAAAGAACTGCAGGAAATCAGAGGTGGGGATATAAGATTACCTCATATTATAAAAAAATTATTTTCAAAATAATATAAAATAGTGGTAAGATAGGGAGCTATAATGAATTTAGTTATATTAGGAACAATTTTTCTTCATATCTATATTCTAACAATTAGTTATGGAATAATTTGTAAGATAGCAAGAAAAGAAAGATATTGGTTTGGAATTTATCTATTTTTATTCCAACTTTTAGCTGAATTTTGCTTTGATTTTATTTCCTTATCTGGATTAGGATTTGAAAAATTTTTATTTCCTATTTTTCTCTACGCATATCTAAAAATTTTTAAAAAATACGATAAGTATCAAGCAGGATTTATCAGTATACTACTGTCATTACTATATAATAGTAGCCATACATTTATATCTGTAACTTTATCATCTATAATAGGAGATCAATTAGTAATACAGCATGAAGAACTCTTCTTTTTTGTAGTTCTATCATTAACTTATTTTGCAATCAAAAAAATCATTACTTATTTCCACTTGGAAATGACCTATTTTGATAAAGACTACCTCTATCCATTTTTAAAAAATGTGCTAGTTGCTTTCTTCACCTTACATATCCTCTTATTTATTTCAGATATTGTGAGTACTTTTCCCAATTTAAACAGTTTTGGAAGTATTTTATCTTCTATTGTTTTTGTTTGTCTACTTTTGACCTTCTTTTCCATGAATTCTCACAAAGTTCAGATAGAAAAAGAAATCGAATTGGAACAAAAGAAGTTTGAGCAAAAACATTTACAAACTTACACAGATGAGATTGTTACCTTATATAATGAAATTCGTGGTTTTCGCCATGATTATACAGGTATGCTTGTCAGCTTAAGAATGGCGATTGAAAGTAAAGATTTACAAGAAATTGACAGAGTTTACAGTGAAGTACTTGTAAAGGCGAATCAAAAATTACGTTCAGACAAGTATACCTATTTCGATTTGAACAATATTGAGGATTCAGCACTTCGTAGTTTGATTGCTCAATCTATTGTCAATGCGAAAACTAATGATGTAGAGTACACATTAGAGGTAAAAGATATCATTACCCCTTTGTCTATGGAACTGTTAGATTTGGTGCGCGTGATGAGCGTTCTGCTCAATAATGCTGTTGAAGGGGCAGTTGAAAGCTATCAGAAACAACTAGAGGTAGCTATCATCAAGTTGGATCTTGAAACCTTAGTTGTCATCCAAAACTCTTGTAAAAAAAGAAAGGTAAAATCCGAAGATTTATTTGAATTAGGATTTTCAACTAAAGGAAGACATAGAGGACTTGGACTCAATAATGTTAAAGAAATTTTAGGAAAATATGACAATGTTATTTTAGAAACAGAAATTGATAATGATGTATTTAAACAAGTAATTAGATTTAAGAGGGAACTGATATGAAAGTATTGATTTTAGAAGATATTATAGAACACCAAGTAAGGTTGGAAACAACTCTAAATAAAATTTCTAAGGAAACAAATATTCCTATCTCCTATAAAACAACAGGAAAAGTAAGAGAGTTTATGGAATATGTAGAGCATGATGAAGTCAATCAGCTGTATTTTCTAGATATTGATATCAATGGGATTGAGAGAAAAGGATTTGAGGTTGCTCAATTTATTCGTCATCGCAATCCTTATGCCATTATTGTTTTTATTACAAGTCGATCTGAATTTGCTACTTTGACTTATAAATACAAAGTTTCAGCATTGGATTTCATTGATAAAGAAACCAGTGATCAAGTTTTTAAAAATAGAGTTGCCGACTGTGT
This sequence comes from Streptococcus sp. SK140, assembly GCF_000259525.1. Taxonomy (NCBI): domain Bacteria; kingdom Bacillati; phylum Bacillota; class Bacilli; order Lactobacillales; family Streptococcaceae; genus Streptococcus; species Streptococcus sp. SK140. The sequence goes on from NZ_AJML01000024.1 coordinate 19,802, forward strand.
GCTTTACACTAAGACTACTTTACTTGAAAACCAATCAGTCGTTGATTATTTTGATTATAGTTATAAAGGAAATGATCTTTGTATTCCTTATCATGATATTCTCTACATTGAGACAACTGGAACTTCTCATAAATTACGAATTGTAGGTAAGAATTTTGCCAAAGAATTCTATGGAACAATGACAGATATTCAAGAAAAGGATAAGGAACCCCAACGTTTTTATCTAGCTCACAAGTCATTTTTAGTCAATATTGGTAATGTGAGAGAAATTGATCGTAAAAAAATGGAAGTTGTATTTTATGAAGATCATCGTTGTCCTATCTCTCGCCTAAAAACTAAAAAATTGAGAGAACTAATGGCTAAAAACCAAAAAAAGTAATTGACAATTTTTGATAAATTGATATAATGGTTATATCTGCTACAGGTAGAGGGTCCGTTGGTTAAGAAATCGTCTTTTCATAGCGGTAACACGGGTTCTAATTCCGTACGGACTATTTAATCCGCCATAGCTCAGTTGGTAGTAGCGCATGACTGTTAATCATGATGTCGTAGGTTCGAGTCCTACTGGCGGAGTCGGATGAAAGGAACACTAATTTGGTGTTCCTTTTTTTGATTCTTTGTCCGATGTAATGAGGGGAGGCATACCTAACATACGGATAGATAATGATTTGTGTCCGAAAATAAAACTAAGGAAATTGTATTGCATTAGTATTAGCCTAATAAGAACAACAAAATAGGCTCCATAATATCCATAGGGGGTTGATTCTCTATAACTATTATAGAGCTTTTTATTAATTTGTATCCCCTAACATTTTCATTAAAAAGTCCGTGATTTCTTGTGGACTTTCTTTTTTTCCGTGGGCAATCCAGGTTTGACAGACTCCAAAGAGAGCATTTGTTAGGTAGACGCTACTGTATTCTAATTCTACTTCATTTAGTTTGAGTTGCATAAAACGTTTTTGAAGGTCTGTGCTCAGTAGGATGTGAAGTTTATTTCTCAAGAAATTTTGAATTTCCTTGGTTCCATTTTCAGATAAAAGAGCTGCTAGAAGTGGTTCTGATTCTAAGTATTCAAATACTTCTAGAATGGCATCTCGTTTGTGATTAGCATGTTTTTGAAAGATATATTCGAAGGTATGAAATAGTTTACTTTGGTAATGTTCAATCATATCGTATTTATCTTTGTAATGAGTATAGAAACTGGAGCGGCTAATTCCAGCTTTTTGTGCTAATTTAACAGTTGTAATCTGATCGAATGGTTGTTCCATCAATAATTCTACCATAGCATTTTCGATAATGCGCTTGGTTTTTAATCGTTTATTACTCTCTTGCATGTTCCCTCCAGATGAACATTTTTAGACAATGTGTTCAAAAATAGTTTTTTTATCTTGTCTTTTTAATTTTTTTATGTATAATCTATTATATCAAAAATTTAGACAAGTAGTTTAAAAAAGGAGACAATATGTTTAAAGAATGGAAAGCAATCTTTAAAAAACCGACATTTATTATTGTCATGATAGGAATTTCCTTAATTCCAGCTCTTTACAATATCATTTTCTTATCATCAATGTGGGATCCATATGGTAAACTTTCGGAGTTACCTGTAGCAATTGTTAATAAGGATCAAGCTGCTACTTATAATGATGAAAAACTCACTATTGGTGAAGACATGGTGTCTAATTTAAAAGATAGTAATAGCCTGGATTTTCATTTTGTAGATGAAGGTGAGGGAGAAAGAGGACTGCGGGATGGAGATTATTATATGGTTGTAACGTTGCCAAGTAATCTTTCTGAGAAAGCTTCTTCTATCCTTACAAATCATCCTGAACAGATGAAGATTGACTATCAGACATCAAGTGGTCATAGTTTTATTGCAAGCAAGATGAGTGATTCTGCCATGACACAAATCAAACAGACTGTGGCTACTAATGTTACTCAATCTTATACCAAAGCTTTATTTGAGAAGATGGGTGATTTAAAACTTGGTTTATCTCAAGCGGCAAATGCAAGTTTACAGTTGGCTGATGGTTCGAATCAACTTTCGGATGGGAGTCAAACCTTAACAACCAATCTTCAAACCCTAGCTCAATCGAGTCTCACATTTTCTAATGGTGCTGATCAATTATCTACAGGTTTAGGAACCTATACAGCTGGTGTAAATCAGTTAAATCTTGGTCTTGGTAATTTTAATACTGGTTTAAATCAATATACCAGCGCTATTTCACAAATTGATAATGGATTAAACCAACTGAATTCACAGACACCGGCACTGGTATCAGGATTGACTCAACTTGATGCAGGCACACAAGCCTATACAGGTGGTGTTTCTCAACTTAATTCAGGATTAAATCAATTTTCACTTGGTATTGATACTTATACAAATGGAGTTCAAAGTCTATCATCAGGTGCAAATCAGATTTCTACTAAATCAGAGACTCTACGTACAGGACTAACACAACTTAATCAAGGTATTCAAGAACTTTCTACTCAATTAGATGGGGCAAACCAACAGAAAGATCAGATTAAACAATTAGCAACTAGTTTAGAGCAATTTAATCAAGCTATTCAAAATATTCAAACAGCAGATAGTGGAGAGATAACACAAGTAACAAACCAGCTTTCTAGTAGTCTATCAACGATTGCAAATTCAGCACAGAGCATCATTACTTCAAATCAATCTGAAAAAGAAACTACTTTATCAGCTATTCAATCTACTAGTGCTTATCAAAGCTTAACTCCTGACCAACAGGCAGAGATAACTTCTGTGGTTTCTAATCCATCATCTTCTGCCAGTGAGTCAGCACGAACAATTTTAACTACAGTTCAAACGTTACAATCTTCTTTAGAAAATGTAACCACTCAAACAAATAGTTTAACTCAATTAAAGAATCATTCAAGTCAATTATTACCAACTGCTTCTTCAACATTGACAAGTTTGTCAAGTGGATTAACACAGGTTCAAACAGCAATTGATGGTCAGTTATTGCCAGCTAGTCAAACTCTTGCATCTGGTATTGACAGCTATACAAAATCTGTAGACCAAGTAGCTTTAGGAGCAAGTCAGTTGAGTTCGAAAAATTCGAACTTGACAGGAAGTTTCAATAAGTTGCTACAAGGCTCTAATCAGTTGACAGAAAAATCTTCTACATTGACAGGTGCTACTGCTAAATTAGCAGCGAATGGGCCAGAATTAACAACAGGAATTGATAAACTTGCATCAGGTGTCAACCAAGTAAACAATAAAACATCAGATTTAACTGCTGGATTTAATCAATTACAAGCGGGTTCTCAACAATTAGCTGATAAATCAGACCAGCTAGTTTCAGGAGCAAATCAACTGGCTAATGGTTCTGAAAAAATAGCTAGTGGAGCAGATCAACTTGCTCAAGGATCTGAAATTTTACAATCAGGACTCGGAAAATTAAGTGATGGTTCAAGTCAATTAAATCAAGGGTTGACAGATGCTGATAAACAATTGAATAAGGCTTCAACTGAACCAAAAAATGCAGACTTACTGGCTGATCCTTTGAGTCTTTCAAAAACTGATACGGATCAAGTAGCAGTTAATGGAATTGCCATGGCTCCATATATGATATCAGTTGCTCTCTTTGTTGCGGCTATTTCTACTAATATGATTTTTGCTAAATTGCCTTCTGGGCGCCATCCAGAAAGTCGCTGGGCTTGGTTTAAGTCTCGCTTTGAAATTAACGGTATCATTGCTGGTTTGGCAGGAGTATTAGTTTATGGTGGAGTACATTTAATTGGACTTACTGCAGTTCACGAATTCAAAACTTTAGCTTTGATCATTTTAACCAGCCTTGCTTTCATGGCGATGGTAACAGCATTGACAACCTGGAATTCTCGCCTAGGCGCCTTCTTCTCTTTAATTTTATTACTCCTTCAATTAGCATCAAGTGCAGGAACTTATCCTTTAGCTTTGACGAATCAATTCTTTAAAACTATTAATCCATGGTTACCTATGAGTTATTCAGTTTCAGGTTTTCGACAAACCATTTCTATGACAGGTAATATTCATAGTCAGATTATTTTCCTTATCTTTACAATAATGATTTTTGTTGCTTTAGGAATGCTAGCCTATCAACCTAAAAAAGCTGAAGAAGACTAAAAACAATCGACCAATTCGGTCGATTGTTTTTTTATCTAGAATATTTTTTTCTTTGAATATCATAAAAAATAAAGACAATAATGGCTATAAGAGAACAACTTGCACCAGCAACAAATCCTTTTGGAATAAAGGAAAGGGTAATAGTTCCTTCACCTTCAGGAACATCAATTTTCATAAATCCAGTTTGTGCCTGTTGAATTTGTATTTTTTTACCATTTTGGTAAGCAGACCATCCTCGGTCGTAAGGAATTGTGAAAAAGATCGATGTCTCATTCTTTACCTTATAATTTACAGTGACTTTATTTTTATAAGAGCTCACTTCTACTGGATTTTCTTTTATTTTGCGTATAGCCTCCGTATATTTCTTAGTATCTAAGCGATAGAAAGTTGGAGATTCAAATGATACTTGAGCATTTCCTGGGAACTTAATCTGGATATCAAAAGTTTGTTTATGTTCTGCATATCCAAGATTAAAAAATGTAAAAACATTATCTGTGTTAAAGGATTTTTTTTCACCATTGACAATGATGTCAACTTGCTTTTTCTTATCATTTGAAAAATTTAGCTTGGTCATGGAAAGGTAAACCTGACTATTATCAGGTACTTCAATGCTGTAGCTGATAGTTGCATCTTCAGTATCAGTTCCGTTTAGATTGACAACATTGTCATCAGAGTCTGTATAATGATTTATCGAATAAAAGTACTCTTCATTAAAGCCAGAAATTTGATTTAAAAATTGAGTTTGGTTATCAAGAGTATGGTCATTAAAAGTGACATCTTTGTAAAGAGACTGTGTAGCAAAAGCAATTGGGAGAGCGAATTGATTTTTATAAAGGGTTAGATTATCTTTTTGATAGCTTGGATGAAAACCATATTTATCTGGATAGGTTTCAGAAATATTGTAGCTGATTCCAAATAAACTATCTGCAATGATAGTATTATTTGCATAACGAAGATTAAGGTTGGTACCTGAAGATTTAAAACCCAACTTATCTAACGTTGTACTTGCAGAACGATTACGAACAGATGAAAATTGTGAGATGCCATTGTAGTTAAATTTCATGCTATCGTTTCCAGTTTGAGTTTGTAACTTTTCAGTTCGTGTAAATGTATCTGGCTGCTGTTTGGTATACTCCAAAATAGCTTCCATACTTGGAATATCTTTATCATAGGTACTACGAGAAGCAAATCCCCATTCTTTCGTAATTCCATTTAGTTGAGATGAAGCATTAAAACTAATTTCACTTATTGTAAAGATCAAAATAAGGATTGAAAAGATTTTTAGAGAAATCAGTTTTTTAATAAGTGCTAATAATAACAGTAAGTATACCACTAAGAATTCAATCGTTAAGAGTATATTTAATTTAGTTAGAAATGAATAATGATTTTTAAAATAAATGGTTGCCAGATAGCCAAATAAAAGGAAGGTCATTGAGAATAAAATATTCCATAATTTAATATCCTTAAATCTATTTAAAACTTCTGCTGAAATATAAATCAAGAGAGTAGAGAAAATCCAAGCATAGCGATGAAGAAACATATTTGGTGCGTGCATTCCTTGCCAAAATAAATCTAAGGCTTCTAGATAAAAACTAGCAATGATGATAATGAGTAGAGTTGCATAGCATAGTTTCACGTGAAACTTAATTGATTTTAATGTAAAGAATACAATTGTTAAGATAAAAGGAAGGAGGCCAACAAAAATCATTGGGATGGAACCATATTTAGTTGTATCGAAAGCACCAATGAATTGTTTAGCGAATAGATCTAGATACCAACTGGCATCTGTTTTTATTTTTGTAATAGCGGTTAGTTTTTCACCATGAGTTCTTAAATCAAACAAGGTTGGGAGTGTCATGATGAAACTTATTAAACCAGCGAGTAAGGATGTTAGGAAAAAATCAAGGAAAGAATACTTGCGACTTTTAAAATCCCAGGAAAGTTGGCAAAAATACCAAACTACCAAAAACAGGGCAGTCATATAACCAAAATAGTAGTTTTGGATAAATAATATTGACAAACTTGTAAAGTATAGAATCCGTTTTTTTTCCGCTACGAGTAGATGTAAACCAGTTAAAATTAAGGGAATTAAAATAAAAACATCTAACCAGGTTTTAATCTCAAGTTGACTAACTGTAAAGCTCATTAAAGCATATGAGGTAGATAGAGCTAATCTAAGTGGGGCTGGTATATTTTTAAATAGTTTACTCAAGCTAAAAAAGGTTGACAGACCTATCAAACCAAATTTCAACAAGGTTGATAGATAAACTGCGTCTGGCATGCTTGATACATCAAAAAAATAAACAAGAGGTGATAGAAAACTACCAAGATAATAACTGGACAAGGCATAAAAATTGAGACCTAGACCACTGGTAAAAGTATAAAATAGACTATCACTCCCATGTAAAATATTACGAAGATTAAGATCAAAAATAACATATTGATGAAATCCATCCCCTAATAAAGGTGAAGTATCACTGTTCCAGTAGATACATTGAGAAAGATAGACTCCGAACATAATTACTAGGGGAATGATGAAAGAAATAAAATAGGTCCAATAGTTTCTAAAAAATGTTTTCATGTTACCTCATAGAATGATAGAAAACTCAGTTGGTTAATCCAACTGAGTTTTAAAGTATTATTTAGTCTTTCCAAAGTTCTTTAACTTTTGCTTGTACTTCAGCATTTTCTAAGAATTCATCATAGGTTTCATCAATACGGTCGATTACACCGTTTTTAGATAGGACAATAATGTGGTTAGCCAATGTTTGAATGAATTCATGGTCATGACTGGCGAAGATGATTGATTCTTTGAAGTTTTTCAATCCATCGTTCAAACTTGAAATAGATTCCAAATCTAAGTGATTAGTAGGATCGTCAAGTACTAGAACATTTGATTTCAAAAGCATGAGTTTCGATAGCATCACGCGCACCTTTTCTCCTCCTGACAAGACGTTTACAGGTTTGTTAACCTCATCTCCAGAGAAGAGCATACGGCCAAGGAAACCACGCAAGAAGGTATTGTCATCTTCTTCTTTACTTGCAAATTGACGGAGCCAGTCAAGGATAGATTCACTCCCAGCAAAATCAGCTGAATTGTCTTTTGGTAAGTAAGAGCGACTAGTTGTAACCCCCCACTTGACAGTTCCCTCATAGTCAATATCACCCATAATAGCACGAATCAATGCAGTTGTTTGAATGTCGTTTTGACCGATAAGAGCTGTCTTGTCACCTGGACGCAAGATAAAGCTGATGTTGTCAAGAATAGTTTCGCCATCAATCTTGACAGATAGATTTTCTACTGTCAAGAGATCGTTTCCGATTTCACGTTCAGCTTTAAAGTTGATAAATGGATATTTACGACTAGATGGCACAATTTCTTCAAGTTCAATCTTATCAAGCATTTTCTTACGTGATGTTGCTTGTCTTGATTTAGAAGCATTAGCAGAGAAACGAGCAACGAATTCTTGGAGTTGCTTAATTTTTTCTTCTGCTTTAGCATTACGGTCTGCTAGCAATTTAGCAGCAAGCTCAGAAGATTCTTTCCAGAAGTCGTAGTTTCCGACATAGAGTTTGATTTTTCCAAAGTCAAGGTCGGCCATGTGAGTACATACTTTATTTAAGAAGTGACGGTCATGGGACACAACAATAACGGTGTTATCAAAATCAATCAAGAAATCTTCTAACCAAGTAATAGATTGGATATCCAAACCGTTGGTCGGCTCATCCAAAAGAAGGACATCTGGTTTACCAAATAGAGCTTTAGCAAGGAGTACTTTCACTTTGTCTCCATTTGCGAGTTCACTCATATTTTGGTAATGAAGATCTTCAGGGATATTCAAGTTTTGCAAGAGTTGTGAAGCTTCACTCTCAGCTTCCCAACCACCTAGTTCAGCAAATTCTCCTTCAAGCTCAGCTGCACGAACTCCATCTTCATCAGTAAAGTCTGCTTTCATATAGATAGCATCTTTTTCTTTCATGATGTTGTATAGTTTTTCATTACCCATGATAACAACATCAATAACACGTTCATCCTCATAGTCAAAGTGATTTTGACGAAGCACAGAAAGACGTTCATCAGGTCCAAGAGAAACATGACCAGTTGTAGGTTCAATATCCCCAGCTAAGATTTTTAAAAATGTTGATTTACCTGCACCGTTAGCACCAATTAAACCATATGTGTTTCCTTCTGTAAATTTGATGTTGACCTCATCAAAAAGTTTGCGATCACTAAAACGTAGTGAAACATCAGATACTGTTAGCAATTTTTTTCTCCTATTATATGTAATACTCTAATTCTACTAGAAAATCAGCAAATATTCAAATTTTTATCTGTCAATTATTTGTAAAGGGAGTTTACAGATAATTTACAGTTAAGGAGTTGAAATCGTAATTATTTGATAAAAAAAATTACCTGTCTTTTTATCAAAAAAATGCTATAATTGAAAGGACCATATCAAAGGAGAATAAGATGAATAAACCCATTATTTTAACAGGAGATCGTCCAACGGGGAAATTACATATTGGGCACTACGTTGGTAGCTTAAAAAATCGTGTCTTATTACAGCAAGAAGATAAATATGACATGTTTGTTTTTTTGGCTGACCAGCAAGCTTTAACTGACCATGCAAAAGATCCACAAACTATTGTAGAGTCTATTGGGAATGTTGCTTTGGACTATCTTGCAGTGGGATTGGATCCTAACAAATCAACGATTTTCATTCAAAGTCAAATTCCAGAATTGGCAGAGTTGTCTATGTATTACATGAATCTAGTGTCTTTGGCTCGTCTGGAGCGTAATCCTACTGTAAAGACAGAAATTGCTCAGAAAGGATTTGGAGAAAGTATTCCAACTGGATTTTTAGTTTATCCAATTGCTCAAGCAGCAGATATCACAGCTTTTAAGGCTAACTATGTTCCTGTAGGTACAGACCAAAAACCGATGATTGAACAAACGCGTGAGATTGTGCGTTCATTCAATCATGCCTATAATTGTGATGTTTTAGTAGAACCGGAAGGAATTTATCCTGAAAATGAAGGAGCAGGTCGCTTACCTGGTCTTGATGGAAATGCCAAAATGTCTAAATCGCTTAATAATGGTATCTACTTGTCAGATGATGCAGATACTTTGCGTAAGAAAGTAATGAGTATGTATACAGATCCAGATCACATTCGTGTTGAGGATCCAGGTAAGATTGAAGGAAATATGGTTTTCCATTACTTAGACGTATTCGGACGTCCTGAAGATTCTCAAGAAATTGCTGACATGAAAGAGCATTATCAACGTGGAGGTCTAGGTGATGTTAAGACAAAACGGTATCTACTTGAAATCCTAGAACGTGAACTTGGTCCAATCCGTGAACGTCGCCTAGAATATGCTAAAGATATGGGTGAAGTGTATAATATGTTACAAAAAGGTAGTGAAAAAGCTCGAGAAGTTGCTGGCCAAACGCTATCAGAAGTAAAATCGGCAATGGGTCTAAATTACTTTCATTAATAGATAAAATACGAACTCTAAAACTATCTCTTCTTTAAAATTAAAGGGATAGTTTTTTACATTATCTATTATCAATATAATTGACAAATTTTCATAGAATGGTATGATAGATACAATACAAAAAGCGTCAAGCTCAAAAAGAAAGAAAAGAGGAAACTTCAATGTCTAATTGGGACACTAAATTTTTGAAAAAAGGTTTTACCTTTGATGATGTATTGCTTATTCCAGCAGAGAGTCATGTATTGCCTAATGATGCGGATTTAACAACAAAATTGGCAGATAATTTGACTTTAAATATCCCAATTATTACAGCAGCCATGGATACTGTAACAGAAAGCCAAATGGCTATTGCTATTGCTCGTGCAGGTGGTCTTGGAGTTATCCATAAAAATATGTCAATTGCTCAACAAGCAGATGAAGTTCGTAAGGTAAAACGTTCTGAAAATGGTGTTATCATTGATCCATTCTTCTTGACTCCAGAGCATACAATTGCAGAAGCAGATGAACTCATGGGACGTTACCGTATCAGTGGTGTTCCAGTGGTTGAAACTCTTGAAAATCGTAAATTGGTTGGTATCCTAACAAATCGCGATCTTCGCTTTATTTCTGACTACAACCAACCAATTTCAAAACACATGACTAGCGAAAACTTGGTTACTGCACCAGTTGGTACAGATTTAAAAACAGCTGAGAGCATTCTTCAAGAACACCGTATTGAAAAACTACCTTTGGTTGATGAAGAAGGTCGTCTTTCTGGCTTGATCACAATCAAAGATATTGAAAAAGTAATTGAATTCCCAAATGCAGCAAAAGATGAGTTTGGTCGCCTTCTAGTTGCAGGTGCGGTAGGTGTTACTTCTGACACATTTGAACGTGCAGAAGCCCTCTTTGAAGCGGGAGCAGATGCAATTGTCATCGATACTGCTCATGGTCACTCTGCAGGGGTTCTCCGTAAAATCGCTGAAATCCGTGCGCACTTCCCAGACCGTACATTGATTGCCGGAAATATCGCTACTGCTGAAGGAGCTCGTGCCCTTTATGACGCAGGAGTTGACGTTGTTAAAGTTGGTATTGGGCCAGGTTCAATCTGTACAACTCGTGTTATCGCAGGTGTCGGAGTTCCACAAGTTACAGCTATCTATGATGCGGCAGCAGTTGCGCGTGAATATGGCAAAACAATCATCGCTGATGGTGGAATCAAGTATTCTGGAGATATTGTAAAAGCTCTTGCTGCTGGTGGAAATGCAGTAATGCTTGGATCAATGTTTGCGGGAACAGATGAAGCTCCAGGTGAAACTGAAATTTTCCAAGGACGTAAGTTCAAGACATACCGCGGTATGGGTTCAATCGCTGCTATGAAGAAGGGTTCAAGCGACCGTTACTTCCAAGGTTCTGTCAATGAAGCAAACAAACTTGTTCCAGAAGGAATTGAAGGTCGTGTTGCTTATAAAGGTGCAGCAGCTGATATTGTCTTCCAAATGATTGGTGGTATCCGTTCTGGTATGGGTTACTGTGGTGCTGCTAACCTTAAAGAATTGCATGACAATGCTCAATTTATCGAAATGTCAGGTGCTGGTCTAAAAGAAAGCCATCCACACGACGTGCAAATCACAAATGAAGCACCAAACTACTCAATGTAATAAAAAATCTCCTGTTGAACAGGAGATTTTTTATTTACAATGTTGTAAATATTAGTTTACAGATAATTGACCATCTTTTACTGTAAATACACTGAGATTATCAGGCAAGTTTTGAAGATGCTCTAAACTAGTGGTAGTAATAAAGGTTTGAATGTTATGAGAGATAGTCTCTAATAATTTAAGTTGACGATTATTGTCAAGTTCACTCATAACATCGTCAAGTAAAAGAATAGGCGCTTCCTTGGTGATGTTTTCCATCAACTCGATTTCAGCTAGTTTGATAGAGAGGACAAGGCTACGATGCTGTCCTTGACTGCCAAAACTCGCATCTATACTGTTGATCAAGAAAATCATATCATCCCGATGAGGACCAACTCCAGTATTCTTTTTAAATAAATCTCTTGCTCTACTTTTTTGAAGTGCTGTATAGAAAGATTCTGCTAGATGTTCCTTGCCAGTGAAGTTTACAGATGGTTGATAACGTATTGACAACTCTTCCAATTGGTCTGAGATATCAAAGTGCTTTTCACGACCAAAAGACTCCATTTTTTTGATAAATTCTGCTCTGTGAATCATCACTCGACAACCGTAGTCGACTAGCTGGTCATCGAGAACAGATAAAAATGTTTCGTCGATATGATTTGCTGACTTTAAGTAGGTATTTCTTTGTTTGAGCACATGGTTGTAGCTTGACAAGTCTGACAAGTATATGGGTTTGATTTGCCCTAGCTCCATATCTATAAACTTACGTCGGATAGCAGGTGCTCCTTTGACAAGTTGTAAATCTTCGGGTGCAAATAGAACAACATTCATGTGTCCAATATAGTCAGATAGCCGAGCTTGCTTTAAGTGATTGACCTTAGTAATCCGACCTTTTGGAGTCAAGTCAATCTCAAGTGGTACAGTAGCCGTTCGTTTTTGAAGAATTCCAGAAACTTGAAGCTGCTCTTCTTCAAATCGGATTAAATTCTTGTCTGTCTTTGTCCGATGACTTCTAGTTAAAGCTAAAAAGTAAATACTTTCCAGAAGATTAGTTTTGCCTTGAGCATTTCGACCCACAAATACATTTAATTTAGGATTAAATTCAATTTCGGTATTCTGATAGTTTCTAAATTGCTTGATGGATAAGTTTTTTAGCCACATACTTATCTACCTGGGAAACGTGGTGCAGTTTTTGTTTTAGCTTTCGGGGTCTTTTTTGTTGGCTTTTTTTTGACCGTCTTATTCATTTCTTTGACAAGTTTAGCCACACGTTCTTTCTCAAGTTTTTCTTGGAGATATTCTTCCTGTTCTTCTAAGCTCGGTTGCGTCAGAATGATTTGGATTTTCATGTCAGGAATGTCGATAGAGTCTCCGATTCTTACTTTTTTCCCACGACGATTTTCTAATCCCCCATTAAAGTAGACATGATGCTCAGCTAAAAAGGATTTAATAGCTCCGCCACTGTGTATAATACCAAGTTCTTTCAAGAGAGCTTGGAGAGTGATAAATTCTTCAAATAATTTGTATTCCATAGTTCACCTCAATCTTTGGTATTATACCATATTTTACCTTGAAATGGCAGAGGTAAATTCGTTAGAAATGAAAGCGATTTTAATTCTAAAAGGGGTAAAGAGAACAAGAAAATTTTCTCTTTTCATGGTATAATAGAACTCTATGTAGAAGGAGGTAAGAGATGGAGTTAGTACCTGGAATTACAGTGCATTTTATCCAATCAAAAAAATTTAAAACTAATAAAATTACTGTGCGTTTCACAGCTCCATTGTCTTTGGATTCAATTTCAAGTCGCATGTTAAGTGCCAGTATGCTTGAAACTGCCAACCAAAGTTATCCAACTGCTCAACTGTTTAGAAAACGTTTAGCAACCTTGTATGGAACTGATTTGTCAGCGCACGCCTATCGAAGAGGACAAAGTCATCTTGTGGATTTGAATATTACCTATGTGCGTGATGAATTTTTAAGTAAGAAAAACGTATTAACTTCTCAAATTTTAGAATTACTGCATCAGGTTCTGTTTACACCATTGTCGGATGAGGATGAATTTGAGAAAAATGCTTTTGACATCGAGAAAAAACAGATCTTATCAAGGCTGGAATCAGAATTAGAAGACCCATTCTTCTTTGCTCATAAAGAGTTAGATCAATTGTTTTTCCAAGAAGAATCAATGAAGCTAGTTCCTAAAGATTTGATTTCTAGAATTTCAGAAGAGACTTCAAAAACATGTTTTTCAAGCTATCAAAAAATGCTAAAAGAAGACCAAATAGATATTTTCTTCTTGGGTGATTTTAATGAAATTGAAGTTTTAGAGTTTTTACATAAATTTCCTTTAACAGGTCGTAAATCAGCTGTAAACATTCAATATCAGCAACCCTATTCTAATATTTTTAGAGAAGGTATTGTTAGAAAGAGATTAGGACAGTCTGTTTTAGAGATGGGCTACCATAGTTCAGTGGCATATGGTGATGAAGAACAGATGGCAGTGCTTCTTGTCAATGGTCTTTTAGGAGCCTTTCCTCATTCGAAACTATTTACCCAAGTGAGAGAAAAAGAAGGACTGGCCTATACGGTATCAAGTCATTTGGATCTCTTTAGTGGATTTTTACGATTGTTTGCTGGAATTGATCGGCAAAATCGAAACAAGGTAAGAAAATTGATGAATCATCAGTTGCTTGACATAAAAAATGGCAAGTTTACAGATAAGGAGATTGATCAGACCAAACAAATGATTCGTAGATCTTTACTACTAGCTCAGGATAATCAAGATTCTATTGTCGATAAATATTATCTGTCAACTTTTTTTGGGAAGGCGAATCTTGACACAAAAATTTTAATCGATAAGCTTGAACAAGTTGATAGAGAAGCAATTTGTGAAGCAGCAAACAGTTTTAAGTTGCAGGCTATTTATTTTATGGAAGGAGCAGAATGACCAGACCTACTTTTCAAAAGAAATATTATCCTGCTGTAAAAGAAACTTTGTATCAAACTAGCTTAGAAAATGGTTTGACAGTTACTTTACTACCTAAAAAGGACTTTAACGAGGTTTATGGCGTTGTAAGTGTCCAAGTTGGTTCTGTTGACACAAGGTTTACAGTGGATGGTAATGACTTACAACAATATCCACAAGGAATCGCTCATTTCTTAGAACATAAGCTTTTTGAAAGAGAAGATTCTGGAGATGTTATGGCAGCTTTTACAGAGTTGGGTGCTGAAAGTAATGCCTTTACGAGCTTTACGAACACTAACTATCTTTTCTCGACTTCTGAAAATGTTCTAGAGTGTTTAGATTTGCTAGAAGAACTTGTCACTACTTTCAATATGACTGAAGAATCTGTGGAGCGCGAAAAGGATATCATTCAGCAGGAAAGAGAGATGTATCAGGATGATCCGGATTCTTGTCTATTTTTCAAGACTTTGGCAAATCTCTATCCAGAAAGTCCTTTAGCTTCAGATATTGTTGGTAGTGAAAACTCTATTGATGCTATTTGTTTGGAGGATTTAAAAGAGAACTTTAAAGAGTTTTACAGACCTGTCAATAGTAATATCTTTTTGGTCGGTAATTTTAAACTTGAACTTCTTGAAGATTATTTTGCTAAGAAATCTTATCTGCAAGAAAAAAAATATGAGTTTAAAAGAGAACAAATATCTTTACATCATGTAAAGACTACTGAAAGTTTACGGATGGACGTTGCTTCTCCAAAATTAGCGATCGGTATTAGAGGGAATAAAGAAATCGGAAATCGAGATCAATATCGTTATCATCTTTTATTGAAATTGTTGTTTACAATGATGTTTGGTTGGACTTCACAAAGATTTCAAAGATTATATGAGTCTGGTAAACTGGATGCTTCCTTGTCTCTAGAAATAGAAGTGGATCATCGTTTCCATTTTGTGATATTAACAATGGATACAAAGGAACCTGTGGCACTTTCTCATCAATTTCGTAAAGCTATTCGTAATTTTATGAAAGATGAGGATGTCACTGAGGATCACTTGGATATTGTAAAAACTGAGATGTATGGAGAATTTCTTCATAGTATGGATTTCTTAGAATATATTGCCACTCAGTATCATCCAACTAAGACAGGTTCGACCCTGTTTGACCTTCCTAAACTTTTGCAGGAAATTACTCTAGAGAATGTTCTAGAAGCAGGACATGATTTGATAGATAATAGCGACATGGTTGATTGTACAATTTTTCCGATATAATCGCTAGAAAATACACTAGAAAGAAGGAATGTTAAGTATGAGAAAAAAAACAATTGGCGAGGTCTTACGCCTTGCTAGAATTAACCAAGGACTGAGCTTGGAGGAATTACACAGAAAGACGGATATTCAACTGGATTTGTTGGAGGCACTGGAAACAGATGATTTTGACAAACTACCGAGTACTTTTTATGCTCGATCTTTTTTGAGAAAATATGCTTGGGCAGTTGAATTAGATGAACATATTGTTCTAGATGCCTATGATTCAGGTAGTATGATTACCTATGAAGAAGTAGATGTTGATGAGATTGAGCTTTCAGGACGTAGACGTTCTAATCGCAAGAAGAATTCATTTCTCCCGCTGTTTTACTTTGTTCTCTTGTCTTTATCAATTTTAATTTTTGTAACCTACTATGTGTGGAATTACATTCAAACCCAACCAACTACGCCAGCTACAGCAAGTTATAGTGTGGTGAGTTCAACAAGTACTTCCAGTAGTGAGCCATCAAGTAGTAGCCAATTTACTAGTTCATCAAGTTCGAGTGATGCCTCTTCTGTGATCATTTCTGGTCAGGGAGATACGATAGCAGCAGAATACAAAACTTCTAAAGATTCAGTTGAGCTTCAATTCTCTGTTACCGATGTAACGAGCTGGATCAGTGTTTCGAATACTGACTTGGCAGGAGGAGTGACTCTCGAACCTAATAATAAAACAGCTAAAACAACGATTTCGAAAGACAATCCTGTAACAATTACATTGGGAGTTGTTAAAGGAGTAACAGTGAAAATCGATAATCAGGAAATCGATACTTCAAAATTGGCTGGGGAAACTGGCTGGATTAAACTGACAATGAGTTCAAATTAAGGAAGGATAATATGAAAAAAGAGAATATTCCTAACATACTAACGATTGGTAGAATTTTATTTATTCCCATTTTTGTTCTTCTTCTATCATTTGGACCGTCTCCGGTATTACATATAACAGCAGCAATTATTTTTGCTATTGCTAGCATCACGGACTATTTGGATGGATATTTGGCTAGAAAATGGCAGGTAGTTAGCAATTTTGGGAAATTTGCAGATCCAATGGCAGATAAGTTGTTAGTTATGTCAGCCTTTATTATGCTAGTTGGGCTAAATATGGCACCAGCTTGGGTGGTAGCAGTTATTATTTGTCGAGAACTTGCAGTTACCGGGTTGCGCCTGCTCTTAGTCGAAACAGGCGGGACTGTTCTAGCTGCTGCAATGCCTGGGAAAATAAAGACATTTAGTCAGATGTTTGCGATTATCTTCTTGTTGCTTCACTGGAATGTGCTTGGTCAGATAACTCTTTATATTGCCTTGTTCTTCACAGTTTATTCTGGTTATGATTATTTCAAGGGAAGTGCATATTTGTTTAAAGGAACCTTTCGCTAGATATGGAATCGATTATTGAAATTAAGAATCTGTCATTTCGATACCAGGCAGATCAAGAACACTATGATGTTCATAACATTTCGTTTCACGTGAAACGTGGAGAATGGTTGTCTATCGTTGGTCATAATGGTAGTGGAAAATCAACAACTGTTCGCTTGATTGACGGTTTGCTAGAAGCGGAATCTGGAGAAATTTGGATAGACGGTGATTGCCTAACTCCAGAAAATGTCTGGGAAAAAAGACGTAAGATTGGTATGGTCTTTCAAAATCCTGATAACCAATTCGTAGGAGCAACTGTTGAAGACGACGTTGCTTTTGGACTGGAAAATCAAGGAATCCCACTTGAAGAGATGAAGAAACGTGTTTCTGAGGCTTTATCATTGGTTGGGATGGCTGAATTTGCTAAAAAGGAACCAGCTCGCTTGTCAGGAGGTCAGAAACAGAGAGTAGCTATTGCAGGGGTTGTTGCTCTGCGACCAGATATTTTAATCTTGGATGAGGCTACAAGTATGTTGGACCCTGAGGGACGATTAGAGTTGATTAAGATAGTCCAGAAGATTCGCAAAGACCATCAGATGACAGTCATCTCCATTACGCATGATTTAGATGAGGTTGCTATGAGTGACCGTGTTTTGGTAATGAAAAAAGGAGAAGTCGAGTCAACAAGTACTCCTAGAGAATTATTTTCTAGATTGGATTTAGATCAAATTGGCTTAGATCAACCCTTTGTCAACCAATTAAAACAATCACTGCGTGATAATGGCTTAAAATTACCAGAGCACTACCTGACCGAGGAGGAGCTTGAGGAGGCTTTATGGGAATTATTCTAGACAATGTTAGTTATACGTATCAGGAAGGAACACCCTTTGCTTCATCCGCGTTGTCAGATGTCAGTTTGTCAATAGAGGATGGCTCTTATACTGCGATTATTGGGCATACAGGAAGCGGAAAGTCTACAATCCTTCAACTTTTGAATGGTTTGTTGGTTCCTACAGAGGGAAGTGTTCGTGTTTTTGATACATTGATTACATCAACATCCGTCAATAAGCAAATTCGTCAAATTCGTAAACAAGTTGGGTTGGTATTTCAGTTTGCAGAGAATCAAATTTTTGAGGAAACTGTCCTAAAAGATGTGGCTTTTGGACCTCAAAATTTTGGAGTTTCTGTAGAAGAGGCAGAAGCTATCGCGCGTGAAAAACTAGCTTTAGTAGGAATCGATGAATCACTCTTTGAACGAAGTCCATTTGAACTCTCAGGTGGACAAATGAGACGGGTTGCTATTGCTGGAATTTTGGCGATGGAGCCTAGTATTTTGGTCTTAGACGAGCCAACAGCTGGTTTGGACCCAATTGGTCGGAAAGAGTTGATGGCCTTGTTTAAAAAGCTTCATCAAGATGGCATAACAATTGTTCTAGTAACCCACCTTATGGATGATGTGGCCGAATTTGCTGACCAAGTTTATGTGATGGAAAAAGGGAAACTAGTTAAGGGTGGGAAGCCAAGTCTGGTCTTTCAAAATGTCGAATTTATGGAAAAAATCCAATTGGGTGTTCCTAAAATCACACGATTTGCTCAAAGGCTAGTTGACAGAGGAATTTCTTTCGAACAATTGCCGATAACGATAGAGGAGTTTAAGGAGTTTATCAATGGATAATATGATTTTAGGTCGATACATACCAGGAAATTCGATTATTCATCGTCTAGATCCTCGTAGTAAGTTAGTAGCAATGATTTTATTGATCATTATCGCTTTTTGGGCCAATAATCCAATTACAAATCTCATACTCTTCATTGCAACAGGCATATTTGTTGTTTTATCAGAAGTTCCCTTATCTTTTTTTATAAAAGGTTTGCGATCTATGTTTTTTCTGATTGCTTTTACAACCCTTTTTCAACTGTTCTTTATCTCTGGTGGTCACGTCTTGTTCGAGATGGGATTTATAAAAATCACAAGCTATGGTATTGAGCAGGCTGGAATCATTTTTTGTCGCTTTGTGTTGATTATTTTTTTCTCAACTTTGCTAACCTTGACGACTATGCCACTAAGTTTGGCAACAGCAGTTGAATCCTTGCTTGGACCTTTAAAAAGATTTAAGGTTCCAGTTCATGAGATTGGGCTCATGTTGTCTATGAGTTTGCGATTTGTACCAACCTTGATGGATGATACGATTCGCATTATGAATGCTCAAAAGGCGCGTGGTGTTGATTTTGGAGAAGGAAATGTAATCCAAAAAGTTAAGGCTATGATTCCTATTTTGATTCCTTTATTCGCTACGAGTTTGAAACGAGCGGATTCTCTTGCTACAGCCATGGAAGCTAGAGGCTATCAAGGTGGAAATGGACGCAGTCAGTATCGACAGTTAAATTGGATGAACAGAGATAGTATAGCGCTATTATTTGTTTGTGTATTGGGTGCAATTCTATTTTTGCTAAAATCTTAGAATGTAATATAAGGTAGAGGTATGAACCGTTTTAAAAAATCAAAATATATCATTGTTCTATTTGTCGTTGTATTAGTAGTATCCGTTTTTTTAGTGACAACACAATCAAGTGCAGTTGTAACAAAAGCTGGAGATGGAATTTCATTAGTCGATAGAATAGTGCAAAAGCCTTTTCAATGGCTTTCTTCCGTAAAATCTGATTTAGGTCGTTTGACCAGAACCTATAACGAGAATGAAACTCTCAAAAAAGAACTCTATCAGATGAAGAAGGAAACGAATGAAGCAGACAGTCTCAAGGAAGAAAATGAGCAACTACGTCAGTTATTGGATATGAAGTCAAAATTGAATGCAACCAAGTTAATTGCTTCTGACGTCATCATGAGAACTCCTGCAACTTGGAAACAAGAGTTGACAATTGATGCAGGTTCTCAACAAGGTGTGACCAGTAATATGCTTGTGATTGCTGGTGGAGGACTGATTGGAAGCGTGGGAAAGGTTGAAGATAACTCTACTGTGGTCAACTTATTGACCAATGCGGAAAATACGGAGAAAATATCCGTTAAAATCCAACACGGTTCTACTAGTATATATGGCATTATCATTGGGTACGACAAAGAAAAAGACTTGCTTAAAATAAGCCAGTTAAATAGTAGTAGTGATATCAGCCAAGGAGACAAGGTAGTTACAGGAGGTCTGGGCAACTTTAAAACAACAGATATTCCAGTAGGGGAGGTTGTATCAGTTACCCATAGTAGTGACTATCTCACAAGAGAAGTTATGGTTAAACTCCATGCCGATCCAATGAACCTAAAAGTCGTAGAGTTAGTGGGGAATCCATTATGAGACTGTTGAAGCAGATAGGGATGTTTTTACTCTTGCCTATAGTTGTCTTAATAGACAGTCATTTAGGGCAATTTGTAAATAGTTTTTTTCCACATTTTCAAATTGTGAGCCACTTTATATTCATCTTCTTGTTGTTTGAAACAATAGAAGTATCTGAGTATCTGTTTTTAGCTTATTGTCTAGTTCTAGGGCTTATATACGATATTTATTTCTTCCATTTGATTGGAATCGCTAGTCTTCTATTTGTGATTATTGGAGCAATAGTGTATAAAAGCAACTCAGTTATTTTGTCAAATAGATGGACTCGACTATTAGCTATTTTAATGATGACTTTCTCTTTTGAATTTGGTAGTTTTCTTCTAGCGCAAATGATTGGCTTAACTGCTGAAAATATAACAGTCTTTATCGTTTATGGTCTAGTTCCGTCAATGATATTAAACTGTCTCTGGATGTTAGTTTTCCAGTTTATTTTTGAAAAAATATATCTATAAGAAAGAAACAAAACTGTAATAAAGGCGTAATATTTATTAGGCCTTTTTTTGATATACTAGTATTGTCTTAAAAGAAGGAGTATTTACACTTATGAAGAAAAAAATCCTAGCATCACTTTTGTTAAGTACAGTATTGGTCTCACAAGGAGCTGTTCTTTCAAGTGTTAAAGCAAATACAACAGATGAAAAGATTGCTGCTCAAGATAGTAAAATTAGTAACTTGACAGCTCAACAGAAAGAAGCTCAAAAACAAGTAGACAAAATTCAAACTAAAGTTTCAGCTATTCAATCAGAGCAAGAAAAATTACAATCTGAAAACGAAAAACTTCAAGAAGAATCTAAAAAACTTGAAGGTGAAATCGCAGAGCTTTCAAAAAACATCGTAGCACGTAACGAATCGCTTGAAAACCAAGCTCGTAGTGCACAAACAAACGGAACTGCTACAAGTTACATCAATACGATTATTAACTCTGACTCAATTACAGAAGCTATTTCTCGTGTAGCAGCTATGAGTGAAATCGTATCAGCAAACAATAAAATGTTGCAGCAACAAAAAGAAGATAAGAAAGCTATCTCTGAAAAACAAGTTGCAAACAACGAAGCAATCAATACAGTCATTGCTAACCAACAAACACTTGCTGACGATGCTCAAGCTTTGACAACAAAACAAGCAGAATTGAAAGTAGCTGAGTTAAATCTTGCAGCTGAAAAAGCTACAGCAGAAAACGAAAAAGCTAGCTTGCTAGAGAAAAAAGCAGCAGCAGAGGCAGAAGCTAAAGCAGCAGCAGAGGCAGAGGCAGCTTATAAAGCTAAACAAGCAAGTCAACAACAATCACTTGCAGCTTCAGCTAACACAACTTTTGCAGCACAAGTACAAGCAACTTCAAGTTCTTCATCATCTTCATCATCAGATGATGAATCAAGCTACACACCTGCAGCAACTACTGTAAGTCAACGACCAACTTATAGTTCAAATGCTTCAAGTTACCCTACAGGTCAATGTACATGGGGTGCTAAGACTTTGGCTCCATGGGCTGGTGATTATTGGGGTAATGGTGGTCAGTGGGCTACTAGTGCAGCAGCAGCAGGTTTCCGTACAGGTTCTACACCACAAGTTGGTGCGATTGCTTGTTGGGATGATGGTGGATATGGACACGTAGCGGTTGTTACAGCTGTTGAATCAACAACGCGTATTCAAGTTTCAGAATGTAACTATGATGGTAGCGGAACTCAACCAATCGGAAATTATCGTGGATGGTTTAATCCTACAGCATCACGTGGTACAGTAAGATACATTTATCCAAACTAACATATTAATTATTATTAAATTTAGGGTGAGGTTTTATGAATCTCACCCTTTGTATAGTATTAATAAAAAATTTTCATCAGAATGTTTTTGTCATTATGGAATGAAAGATGGGATGAAAATTATCAGATATGTAGCTAGAATAAATATGTTTATCTAACGAAATAATAATAAGATTTTAAGAGAGTTGGTACTGGAATTATGTTTACTTATAAAATGAATGTTGATGTTCAAGAGTGGGATTTATTTTTAGAAAATCATCCTCAAGGGAATTTATTGCAGAGTAGTGATTGGGCCAAGATAAAGGATACTTGGGGGAATGAGAGAGTTGGATTTTATAAAGAGAATCAACTAGTTGGAGTAGCGAACATCTTAATTCAGCCTCTTCCATTAGGATTTTCCATGTTCTATATTCCAAGAGGCCCAGTTATTAATTATGAAGATAAAGAACTTCTGAAATTTGTGCTTTTAACATTGAAAAAACTTGCTAAAAAAAGCCATGCAATAATGGTTAAATTTGATCCAAGTTTGTTTATCAGTCGAAGTCTTATCGACCAAGAAACTATTCAAAATTCTAAAACTTTTGAAATTGTTGAGGAATTGCAAAAAAACAAAGTTCATTGGACAGGTTTGACAAAGGATATGGCAGAAAACATACAACCTCGTTTTCAAGCTAATATTCATAAAGAAAACTTCTCGCTAGATCAACTATCCAAGTCTACTAGACAGGCAATCCGAACTGCAAGAAATAAAGGATTGGAAGTGAAATTCGGTGGACTCGACTTATTAGATGAATTTTCATTTTTAATGAAGAAAACAGAGTCTCGTAAGAATATCAGTTTACGAGGCAAAGATTATTATCAGAAGTTACTGACTACTTATCCTGATCACTCTTTTATCACACTGAGCTACTTAGATTTACCTAATAGACTGAAAGAAGTTGAGCAGCAACTCGAAAAGAATCTTAAAATAGCGCAGAAATTTACTGATAAAACGAAAGAAGGCAAAATAAAAGAGAATCAGCAAGAGAGAAAACGATTAGAGGAAGAAATTTCTTTTCTTAAGAGCCATATTGATAGAGGAGACAGTGTTGTTCCATTGTCTGGAACTTTAACCATTGAATTTGGGAAAACTTCTGAAAACTTATATGCTGGAATGAATGAGGAATTTAGACATTATCAACCTGCTATTCCTACATGGTTTGAGACTGCTCAGCATTCATTTGACCGTGGAGCAGAGACTCATAATATGGGTGGAATTGAAAATAATTTAGAGGGTGGGTTATTTAATTTTAAATCTAAGTTTAATCCCACTATCGAGGAATTTGCTGGTGAGTTTAATTTCCCAACTAGCTCATTGTATTTCTTGTTTAATATAGCCTATAAAATCCGTAAGAAACTTCGAAGTAGCAAGTAGAAAGTCAAAAACTTATTGTCAAGTTTAATCTTTAGTAATTGTTTTTTTGCTAACATTGAGTATGGAGATATGATACTTGCTATAAAAAATATAAAGTAGATTTTTTCATATCAAAATATTTAAGTTATCAACTCGAAATATTTTGTATTTATCTGAATCTCAACATAAGCGGTTATTGCACATTTAGCAGTAACAATTTATGTTGGGATGTTTTTTTATTTAAAGTTAATAAATTTTTTTAAAATTTCAGTTGGGGAGTTAGGTTATGAAGGAAAAACTAGCAAAATTACTTGAAAAAAAGGCTCAACTATGATACAATGTAACTTGTCGTGTAAACGATAATACTCATTCTTGATGAATTGTGAAGCTGTTGCCTTCGGGTCGTTTTGCAAGCTGAAATCAAGAAGAGGAAAAAAACAAAAAGGAGAAATACTCATGGCAGTAATTTCAATGAAACAACTTCTTGAGGCTGGTGTACACTTTGGTCACCAAACTCGTCGCTGGAACCCTAAGATGGCTAAGTACATCTTCACTGAGCGTAACGGAATCCACGTTATCGACTTGCAACAAACTGTAAAATACGCTGACCAAGCATACGACTTCATGCGTGATGCTGCAGCTAACGATGCAGTTGTATTGTTTGTTGGTACTAAGAAGCAAGCAGCTGACGCAGTTGCTGAAGAAGCAGTACGTTCAGGTCAATACTTCATCAACCACCGTTGGTTGGGTGGAACTCTTACAAACTGGGGAACAATCCAAAAACGTATCGCTCGTTTGAAAGAAATCAAACGTATGGAAGAAGATGGAACTTTTGAAGTTCTTCCTAAGAAAGAAGTTGCACTTCTTAACAAACAACGTGCACGTCTTGAAAAATTCTTGGGTGGTATCGAAGATATGCCTCGTATTCCAGATGTAATGTACGTAGTTGACCCACATAAAGAGCAAATCGCTGTTAAAGAAGCTAAAAAATTGGGAATCCCAGTTGTAGCGATGGTTGACACAAACACAGATCCAGACGATATCGATGTAATCATCCCAGCTAACGATGACGCTATCCGCGCAGTTAAGTTGATTACAGCTAAATTGGCAGATGCTATCATCGAAGGTCGCCAAGGTGAAGATGCTGTTGCAGCAGTTGAAGCAGAATTTGCAGCTTCAGAAGCTCAAGCAGACTCAATCGAAGAAATCGTTGAAGTTGTAGAAGGCGACAACGCTTAATTCATATAAATAGTAATTACCTAGGAGGGCGGGGCTTAGCCCGGCTCTCCTATTTTTAAAAAATATAGGAGAATCAAAATGGCAGAAATTACAGCTAAACTTGTTAAAGAGTTGCGTGAAAAATCTGGTGCTGGTGTTATGGACGCTAAAAAAGCATTGGTTGAAGTTGAAGGCGATATCGAAAAAGCGATCGAATTGCTTCGCGAAAAAGGTATGGCAAAAGCAGCTAAGAAAGCTGACCGTGTTGCTGCAGAAGGTTTGACTGGTGTTTATGTTGACGGTAACGTTGCAGCAGTTGTTGAAGTAAATGCTGAAACTGACTTCGTTGCGAAAAACGCTCAATTTGTTGAGTTGGTAAACGCAACAGCTAAAGCGATTGCAGAAGGAAAACCAGCTAACAACGAAGAAGCTCTTGCTTTGACAATGCCTTCAGGTGAAACTCTTGAAGCGGCTTATGTGTCTGCAACAGCAACTATCGGAGAAAAAATCTCATTCCGTCGCTTTGCTTTGATTGAAAAAACAGATGCACAACACTTCGGAGCATACCAACACAACGGTGGACGTATCGGTGTTATCTCTGTAATCGAAGGTGGAGACGAAGCACTTGCTAAACAAATTTCAATGCACATCGCTGCTATGAAACCAACAGTTCTTTCATACAAAGAATTGGATGAGCAATTTGTTAAAGATGAGTTGGCACAATTGAACCACGTTATCGACCAAGATAATGAAAGCCGTGCTATGGTTGGTAAACCAGCTCTTCCACACTTGAAATATGGATCAAAAGCTCAATTGACTGATGAAGTGATTGCTCAAGCTGAAGCTGATATTAAAGCTGAGTTGGCTGCAGAAGGCAAACCAGAAAAAATCTGGGATAAAATCATCCCAGGTAAAATGGATCGTTTCTTGCTTGACAACACTAAAGTTGACCAAGCATACACACTTCTTGCACAAGTTTACATCATGGATGACAGCAAGACAGTTGAAGCTTACCTTGAATCAGTTAACGCTTCAGTAGTTGAGTTCGCTCGCTTTGAAGTTGGTGAAGGTATCGAAAAAGCTGCAAACGACTTTGAAGCAGAAGTTGCAGCTACAATGGCAGCAGCCTTGAATAACTAATAAAAAAGTAAGGAAGCTAATTTGCTTCCTTTTCTTTTGTTAGAGGGGATTCATAGGAATCCTTTTTTATTTTAAAAGATAAACAAAAAGCCCTATACAAGGGCTTAGTGTATTTAGGAGACTATACTTCGAATTCATAGAGTGCTGTAGATAGGTAACGTTCTCCGTTATCTGGTGCAAGCGCAAGGACTTTTTTACCTGCTCCAAGTTTTTTAGCGACTTCAATTGCTGCATAGATAGCTGCTGCAGAAGAAATACCGACTAAGAATCCTTCTTTTCCACCGATTTCACGGCCAAGTGCAAGAGCATTATCTGATGTTACACGAACGACACCATCGTAAGCTTTTGTATCAAGTGTATCTGGAATGAATCCAGCAGAGATACCTTGAATTTTGTGAGGACCTGGCTTTTCACCAGACAAGATAGCTGACTCGTCTGCCTCAACAGCAAAAACTTGAATGTTTGAGTTAGCAGTTTTAAGAGCATGAGAAACACCAGAAATAGTTCCTCCAGTACCAACACCAGCAACAAATGCGTCTAAACCATCAGCTCCGAAATCAGCTAGAATTTCAGCTCCTGTTGTTCTTTCGTGAACCTCTGGGTTAGCTTGGTTATTAAACTGTAATGGTAGGAAACCATCACGCTCAGCAGCAATTTCCTGCGCTTTTGCAATTGCACCTTTCATTCCTTCGCTACCAGGAGTGAGGACTAGTTCAGCTCCATAAGCTTGGATAATTTTACGACGTTCCACGCTCATTGTTTCAGGCATAACGATAACAACTTTGTAACCTTTAGCGGCACCAACCCATGAGAGACCAATACCAGTGTTCCCACTAGTTGCTTCTACAATAGTAGAACCAGGTTTGAGTTTACCCTCTTGTTCTGCTTTTTCAATCATGCTTAGGGCGATACGGTCCTTAACTGACGATCCTGGGTTAAAAGCTTCAAGTTTTACATAAACATCTGCTGCACCTTCTGGTACAATGTTATTCAATTTAACAATCGGTGTTCTACCGATGAGTTCTGTGATATTGTTATAAATTGCCATATTAGCACCTCTTTATATAAGATGCTACTAGTATAACGCTAACTTTAACTTTTGTAAAATATAGAAATCCTATCGGAGTGATAGGATTTTTTTATATCAGTGATTCAAACCATTAATATTCAAACGATTATGATAAGCTAAGTCAAATAGATAGGTGTAAAGAGGTACAATATCAGTTTTCTTTGGAAATTCAAATTTGTGAGAATTAAAATGCTCATTGTGAGATTTTAAAAAGGCATTTTCTAAATAAGTAATCGTAATCTCACTATCATCAATCCCAAGTCCAGCAGTTTCCATTTCAACATTGACAATGTTCATGAGGAAAATTGATTTTATAGACATCTTCCGTCCGGTTGCCCCTTGTTTATCTGTAAAGATGATACGGATATTAGTAAAGATAATTGAGTCACGAATGAGTTTATATCCGCTTTGAATTTCTTCATTTTCTAATAAATATTGTCCAAACTCCTTGGTAAGAGCTACTTTACTTTGCTCACTGAAGTTTCCAGCGAGTCCCTGAATTAATCTTCCAAAAGCCATATGATATTTCCTTTCTTTACGATAGGTTTACAGGTGCTTCAACTTCACGTAAACCTTTGTCGGTTAGAGTAACTTTTCCATTGAAAAATTCAATGAGATCAGCCTTGATACCGTCTTTCTTTTCTTTATCAATGAAAATCATAGTGTCAACTTGATCTGTAAAGTTTGTCTCTAATTCTATGAGATTATGCTCTTTAAGAAAATTCCCATATTCTTGATACTGGGCATAGGTCATGTGAATCTGTATCCCTGCTTGCTCTTTGATTTCAATAATGCCAATTTCCTTAACTGCTAGGGCAACACTACCAGCATAAGCGCGAATCAAACCACCAGCCCCTAGTTTGATACCACCAAAATAACGAGTAACTACAACACAGACATTAGTAAGGTTGTGATTCTCCAGAACTCCTAGCATAGGAACGCCAGCAGTCCCACTAGGTTCTCCATCATCACTAGTTCGCTTGATTTCACTACGCTCACCGACAATAAAAGCAGAGCAGTTGTGGGTAGCTTTATAGTGTTCTTTTTTAATAGTTGTGATAAAATCACGAGCCTCTTCCTCACTATAGACACGTTTGGCATGACAGATAAAGCGTGATTTTTTGATTTCTTCTTGGACTTGTCCGTCCTCTTTTATAGTTCTGTATTCCATATTTTTATTGTACTAAAAAATAGCGTAAAGTTCTACATTTTACGAATAAAGAAATATGAAAGTAAATCCAAATTATCTCGGTCGCCTTTTTACCGAGCAAGAATTAAGTCATGAGGAGAGACAACAAGCAAAACAAATTCCATCCATGAAAAAAGAAAAGGGTCAACAATATTGTCAGCGTTGTGGTAGTCAGATAGAAGAAGAATGGCATTTGCCTATTGGTGCTTTTTATTGCCGAGAATGCTTGATTATGAAGCGAATAAGAAGTGATCAAAATCTCTATTATTTTCCGCAAGAAAGGTTTCCACAGCAAGATGTACTAAAATGGTCAGGTCAACTGACTCCATTTCAAGAGCGGGTATCACAAGGACTCCTTCAGGCGGTAGATAAGAGGGAGGCTACCTTGGTACATGCAGTGACAGGAGCTGGTAAGACTGAGATGATCTACCAAGTTGTTGCCAAGGTGATTGATCAAGGTGGAGCTGTTTGTTTGGCCAGTCCACGAATTGATGTTTGCCTAGAGCTCCATAAACGATTACAAAATGATTTTGCATGTGAGATTGCGCTACTACATGGGGAGTCAGATCCCTATTTTCGTACACCTTTAGTTGTAGCAACCACTCACCAACTATTAAAATTTTATCAAGCTTTTGATTTATTGATTGTGGATGAAGTGGACGCCTTTCCTTATGTTGATAACCCAGTACTTTACCATGCTGTCAACAATTGTGTAAAGGAAAATGGATTGAGAATATTTTTAACAGCAACGTCAACTGACGAGTTAGATAGAAAAGTTAAACAAGGGGAGTTAAAGCGTCTTAGTTTACCTCGTCGTTTTCATGGAAATCCTCTCATTGTTCCCAAGCCAATCTGGTTATCGCATTTTAATAGATATTTAGAAAAAAATGACTTACCTCCAAAATTAAAACTTTACATTGAGAAACAGAGAAAGACGGCCTATCCCTTACTAATCTTTGCCTCTGAGATTAAAAAGGGAGAAAAGTTAAAAGAAATTTTGCAGGAGAAGTTTCCGAATGAGAAAATAGGCTTTGTATCCTCAATTACGGAAGACCGATTAGAGCAGGTACAGGCCTTTCGAGATGGAGAGTTAACGATATTAATAAGCACAACTATATTAGAGCGTGGAGTTACCTTCCCTCGTGTAGATGTTTTTGTGGTGGAAGCCAATCATCAACTCTTTACCAAGTCAAGTTTAGTACAAATTGGTGGGCGAGTTGGAAGAAGCATGGATCGTCCTACTGGAGAACTGATATTTTTCCATGACGGATTCAATCTGTCCATTAAGAAAGCCATAAAGGAGATTAAGCAAATGAATCAGGAGGCAGGAGTATGAAGTGTTTATTGTGTGGTAAAAGCTTGCAAACAGAGATAACTTTTACTAACCTGCTCTGTTTTAAAAAGGAGGAGGAACTAGTTTGTGAATCCTGTATTTCGTCTTTCGAGAGCATTGGTGGTAATCATTGTCCTACTTGTTTTAAAAAAGGAATGTCAATCATCTGTCAAGATTGTCAATTTTGGTGTAAAAAAGGTGTAAAGGTTGATCATGTGGCTCTTTATTCCTATAATCAGGCTATGAAAGAATATTTTAGTCGCTATAAATTTGATGGTGATTATCTTCTTAGAAAGATATTTTCTGAGATATTGCAAAAAGAGTTAAAGAAGTATAAGGACTATCATATTGTGATTGTTCCTCTGAGTTACCAGCGTTTAAAAAGCAGAGGATTTAATCAAGTTGAAGGTTTGATAAAGGAGACAGGGTTAACATATCTGGATATTTTGGTTAAAAAAGAAGTGGAGGCTAGTTCTTCAAAAAATCGATCTGATCGTTTACTTACAGAGTTTCCATTTTTATTGAAAGATGGCGTGAAGCCCCCAGAAAATATCTTACTCTTTGATGATATTTATACAACTGGAACTACCTTGAATCGTCTTAAAAGTATGCTATTAGAGGCTGGTTGTCAGAATATTAAAACTTTTTCCCTCGCAAGATAAGGAAAAAGTTTGCAAAAAAAATATGAAAGCGTTATAATATAGTTAGAAAAACAAATATGTTTAGAAAGAAGGTACTTATATGATTAAATATAGTATCCGTGGTGAAAACCTAGAAGTAACAGAAGCAATTCGTGATTATGTAGTTTCTAAACTCGAAAAGATCGAAAAATACTTCCAAGCAGACCAAGAATTGGATGCACGTGTTAACTTGAAAGTTTACCGTGAAAAGACTGCTAAAGTAGAAGTAACTATTCCGCTTGGATCTATTACTCTTCGTGCAGAAGATATTTCTCAAGATATGTACGGCTCTATTGATTTGGTGACAGATAAGATTGAGCGTCAGATTCGTAAAAACAAAACTAAAATTGAACGTAAGAACAGAAATAAAGTATCTACAAGTCAACTCTTTACAGATGTTTTAGTTGAGGACTTAGATGTATCACAACCAAAAGTTGTTCGTTCAAAACAAATTGATTTGAAACCAATGGATTTGGAAGAAGCTATCTTACAGATGGATTTATTGGGACATGATTTCTTTATCTATGTAGATGTTGAAGATGAAACAACAAATGTTATTTATCGTCGTGAAGATGGAGATATTGGTCTTCTAGAAGTTAAATAATCAAAAAAATTAGTCTTTGAAAGTGGTTTACACTAGTGTAAACCACTTTTTAGTTTGGATGTTTTACTATTATTTGAAAATAGTGTTTCCTCTTTAAAAGTCGCATTTTGGCTACATTTATGGTATAATAATGCGCAAGAGGTTTGTAATGAAAAAAAATGAAATAAATCCCTTTTTTATGTATCTGATTGCTATAGTA
This sequence comes from Streptococcus sp. SK140, assembly GCF_000259525.1. Classification (NCBI taxonomy): domain Bacteria; kingdom Bacillati; phylum Bacillota; class Bacilli; order Lactobacillales; family Streptococcaceae; genus Streptococcus; species Streptococcus sp. SK140. The sequence goes on from NZ_AJML01000024.1 coordinate 50,592, forward strand.
ACCTTTACGATTATGACCATTTTGATTGTGTTAGTAAAGGATAATCTGATCACTATAGCAAGTCTATTTTTATTTATCGTATTCTATGTTCTGCTATTTAATTTCCAGAAAAAATATTACAAAAAAACGGATATCGAGCAAATCCAGTATGTCAATCATCAGGCTACGGACAGTTTGAGTGCCCTCCTAGAGCAAATGCCTGTCGGAGTTGTTAAATTAAACATGAACAGCAGTGAGATTGAATGGTTCAATCCCTATGCGGAATTAATTTTAACAACTGAGGATGGAGAAATTGATTTTCCTCAATTTCAAAAGATTTTAAAGAGTTCGATTTCTACTCCAGGGGCTTATGCCATTATTGGGGAGAAACGTTATGCAGTGCATTTAGATAGAAATTCAGGTGTCTTATACTTTTTTGATGTTTCTGGTGAGTATGAGGCGACTGCTGAGCTTGTGACAAGTAGACCGGTAATCGGGATTATCTCAGTTGATAACTATGATGATTTGGAAAATGAAACGTCTGAATCAGACATTAGTCATATTAATAGCTTTGTTGCAAATTTTGTTTCAGAATTTGCTGGGAAACATGCCATGTTTTCTCGTAGAGTGAGTATGGATCGGTTTTATCTATTTACTGACTACACTGTACTTGATCACTTGATGCAGGATAAGTTTTCTGTAATTGATACCTTTCGTGAGGAAGCTAAGCAACGGAATTTACCACTAACGATGAGTATAGGAGTTTCCTATGGTGATGGGAATCATGACCAGATTGGGAAGGTTGCTCTCCTCAATCTCAACTTAGCCGAAGTTCGTGGTGGTGACCAAGTAGTTGTAAAAGAGAATGATGAAACCAAAAATCCAATCTACTTTGGAGGCGGTTCAGCAGCATCTGTTAAACGAACTCGGACACGAACTCGTGCCATGATGACAGCTATCTCAGACAAACTTAAAAGTGTTGATCGAGTTTTTGTTGTTGGTCATAAGAATCTGGATATGGATGCTCTTGGCTCAGCGGTTGGGATGCAGTTGTTTTCGAGTAATGTTCTAGAAGATAGTTATGTGGTTTATGATCCTACACAGATGTCTCCAGACATTGCTCGAGCTATCAACTATTTGGAAGAGGAGGGTGTTTCAAAACTTCTTCCTTTAGGACAGGCTATGACAATGGTTACCAAACGTTCTTTGCTTGTGATGGTTGACCATTCCAAGACAGCTTTAACCCTATCCAAAGAGTTTTATGACTTGTTTACCCAGACGATTGTTATTGACCATCACCGTCGGGACCAAGATTTTCCAGATAATGCGGTCATTACCTATATTGAGAGCGGTGCTAGCAGTGCCAGCGAGCTGGTTACGGAGTTGATTCAATTTCAAAACTCTAATAAGAAACGTTTGAGTCGCATTCAGGCTAGTGTTCTTATGGGGGGAATGATGTTGGATACTAAAAATTTCACCTCTCGGGTAACTAGTCGAACTTTTGATGTTGCAAGTTATCTCAGAACGAGAGGGAGTGATAGCATTGTCATTCAGGAAATTTCGGCCACTGATTTTGAAGAATATCGATTGGTAAATGAACTCATTTTGCAGGGGCAAATGGTACAGCCATCAATCCTGGTTGCTCAAGCTTTGGAGGATAAAGAGTACGATACGGTTGTTATTAGTAAGGCTGCTGATGCTATGCTTGCCATGTCTGGTATAGAGGCCAGCTTTGTAGTTGCTAAGAATAGTCAAGGAGCAATCTCCATTTCTGCGCGAAGCAGAAGTAAGATCAATGTCCAGCGAATTATGGAAGAGTTAGGTGGCGGTGGTCACTTTAACTTAGCTGCGGCACGTTTGACAGATATGAGCCTGCAAGAAGCAGGAGATAAACTGAAAACAGTTATTTTTAATGAAACAAAAGAAAAGGAGTCAGAAGAATGAAAGTAATCTTTTTAGCAGATGTTAAAGGTAAAGGGAAAAAAGGTGAAATTAAGGAAGTGCCAACTGGATATGCACAAAACTTTTTAATTAAGAAAAACCTTGCTAAGGAAGCTACAGCTCAAGCCATTGGTGAGTTGCGTGGTAAGCAAAAATCAGAAGAAAAAGCACATGCAGAGATGCTTGCAGAAGCGAAGGAAATTAAAGCAAAACTGGAAGCAGAAGAAACAATCGTTGAGTTTGTCGAAAAAGTTGGTCCAGACGGACGAACTTTTGGGTCAATTACTAACAAGAAGATTGCAGAAGAATTGCAAAAACAATTTGGTATTAAAATTGATAAACGCCACATTCAAGTTCAATCACCAATCCGAGCAGTTGGTTTGATTGATGTTCCGGTTAAGATTTATCAAGATGTAACAAGTGTAATCAATCTTCGTGTCAAGGAAGCTTAATTTACGATTGGTTGACAATATTGTAAAAGGAAGGAAAGTCTGATGGCAGAAGTTGAAGAACTGCGTGTTCAGCCTCAAGATATCCTGGCAGAACAATCTGTTTTAGGAGCCATTTTTATTGATGAGACTAAACTCGTTTTTGTCCGAGAATATATCGATTCACAGGACTTCTTTAAGTATGCTCACCGTTTGATTTTTCAAGCTATGGTTGATTTGTCTGATCGTGGAGATGCTATTGACGCAACCACAGTTCGGACGATACTAGATAGCCAGGGTGATTTACAAACTATCGGAGGCTTGTCTTATCTGGTTGAGATTGTCAATTCGGTGCCAACCTCTGCCAATGCGGAATACTATGCTAAAATTGTAGCAGAAAAGGCTATGCTTAGACGTCTAATTGCTAAGTTGACAGAGTCTGTAAACCTAGCCTATGAAGCTTCTCAACCTGCTGACGAAATTATTGCTCGTGCAGAAAAAGGCTTGATTGACGTTAGTGAGAATGCCAATCGAAATGGCTTTAAAAATATTCGCGATGTATTGAATATCAACTTTGGGAATTTAGAAGCTCGTTCGCAACAGACTTCAGATATCACGGGTATTGCGACAGGTTATCGAGATTTAGATCACATGACGACAGGTCTGCATGAGGAAGAATTGATTATTTTGGCAGCTCGTCCTGCGGTTGGTAAGACAGCCTTTGCTTTGAATATTGCGCAAAATATCGGAACCAAACTAGACAAGACAGTTGCTATTTTCTCTCTGGAAATGGGTGCTGAAAGTTTGGTCGATCGTATGCTGGCTGCGGAAGGGTTGGTAGAGTCGCATTCTATCCGTACAGGTCAATTGACTGAGGAAGAATGGCGCAAGTATACGATTGCTCAGGGTAATCTGGCTAATGCAAGTATCTACATTGATGATACACCAGGGATTCGGATCACAGAAATTCGCTCTCGTTCCCGTAAACTAGCTCAAGAAACAGGTAATCTAGGCTTGATTTTGATTGACTATCTTCAGCTGATCACAGGGACTGGTCGAGAAAATCGTCAACAAGAAGTATCTGAGATTTCCCGTCAGTTGAAAATCCTAGCAAAAGAACTCAAAGTTCCAGTTATAGCTCTCAGTCAGCTTTCTCGTGGTGTAGAGCAACGTCAAGATAAGAGACCAGTTTTGTCTGATATTCGTGAATCTGGATCTATTGAGCAGGATGCTGATATTGTAGCCTTTCTTTATCGTGATGACTATTATGAGCGCGGTGGTGAAGAGGAGGAAGGAATTCCAAATAATAAAGTAGAAGTGATTATCGAGAAAAACCGTAGCGGTGCTCGCGGAACGGTAGAATTGATTTTCCAAAAAGAATATAATAAATTTTCAAGTATTTCGAAGATGGAGGAACCAAGATGACAGACGCATTTACAGATGTGGCTAAAATGAAAAAAATCAAAGAAGAAATTAAGGCGCATGAGGGACAAGTGGTGGAAATGACCTTAGAAAATGGTCGTAAACGCCAAAAAAATCGTTTAGGAAAACTAATTGAGGTTTATCCATCGCTCTTCATCGTTGAGTTTGGAAATGTTGAAGGAGACAAACAGGCTAATGTCTATGTTGAATCTTTCACCTATTCAGATATTTTAACAGAAAAGAACTTGATTCATTATTTGGATTAAGGCTAATCATGAAAGTGGGAAGTTTCTCACTTTTTTTTATTTTCTTTCGAATGATATAGATGAGGTCAACCTCAAAAATATAATTATTTGAAGGAGAATGAATGACATTTACTAAAGTAGGACATAAAAAGGGAACTTTTCTCAGAAAGACAGCTGTAGGATCAGCTTCACTATTACTAGCAGGAGCTTTTTTGTTTGGTGGAGGAACTGTTCATGCCAACCAGGCAAACAATGGATCACAGGCACGTGGAGATGATTATCCCTATTATTATAAAAATGGAAGTCAAAAAATTGATAAGTGGCGCATGTACTCAGGACAGTGTACCTCTTTTGCTGCTTTTCGTTTAAGTAGCGTCAATGGTTTTGAGCTACCAGCTGCTTATGGGAATGCCAATCAATGGGGTTATCGAGCCCAAAAAGAAGGCTATCGTGTGGACCAGCAACCAGCAATTGGTGCGATTGCTTGGAGTACAAGAGGGCAATATGGTCACGTAGCTTGGGTATCTAACGTGATTGGAGACATGATTGAAATCGAGGAGTACAATTACGATTATACAGAAACGTATCATCGTAGAATTGTAAAGGCGAGTTCTATGACTGGTTTTATTCACTTTAAAGATGTTGGGAATGCTAGTGTAGGGCCTCATCAGTCTCTACTAGCTTTCAGTGGAACTCATCACTTCACAGAAAAATCAGCTATTATGGATCAGCCATCATTGACATCTACCGTTATCGATTACTACGAAGCTGGAATGAGTGTTCATTATGATCAAACCTTTGAAAAAGAAGGATATAAATGGATTAGTTATATTTCACGAAGTGGAAACAGACGTTATATCCCCTTAACTAAAACAAGTAGTTCTAAAAATGGTTGGGAAAAAGAGGGAACAAGTTGGTACTACTATGACAATGGTCAAAAAGCAGTCGGTTGGAAGAAGATTAATGGGAACTGGTATCATTTGCAAGTTGATGGTAGAATGACGACAGGTTGGTTAAAAGAAGGTTCGAATTGGTATTATCTGAAGTCATCTGGTGAAATGCAGACAGGTTGGTTAAAGGATAAGGGCATTTGGTATTATCTGGAAAGTTCTGGAGCTATGAAAACCAGTCAGTGGTTCCAGGTTTCAGGAAAACATTATTATGTAAATGCATCTGGAGAATTGGCAGTAAATACGACTATCGATGGATTTCAAGTTGATGCTGATGGAGTTCGAGTAGAAAAACCAGCCTCATAAGTGTTATTCAGCATTTGGGCTCTTCCTAATGGTATTTTTCCCTGCTTTCCTTTATAATGGGTGTATGGACAAGAAAAAATTATTACTGATTGACGGTTCTTCAGTTGCTTTCCGAGCATTTTTTGCACTTTACCAGCAACTGGATCGTTTTAAAAATGACAATGGACTACATACCAATGCAATCTACGGTTTTCATTTGATGCTAAATCACCTATTGGAACGCGTCCAACCGAGTCATATCTTGGTTGCTTTTGATGCGGGTAAAACGACTTTCCGTACAGAGATGTATGCTGATTATAAGGGTGGTCGTGCTAAGACTCCGGATGAGTTTCGCGAGCAATTCCCTTTTATTCGTGAGTTGCTAGATCATCTTGGGATTCGTCATTATGAGTTAGCCCAGTATGAGGCGGATGATATCATTGGTACCTTGGGTCGTTTGGCTGAAAAGGATTCATTTGATGTAACTATCGTCAGTGGAGACAAGGACTTGATCCAGTTGACAGATGAACATACAGTAGTTGAGATTTCTAAGAAAGGTGTAGCTGAGTTTGAGGCATTTACACCAGAATATCTCATGGAAAAGATGGGCATCACACCAGCTCAGTTCATTGATCTTAAAGCCCTCATGGGAGATAAGTCAGATAATATCCCTGGTGTAACTAAGATTGGTGAAAAGACTGGTATCAAGCTTTTGTTAGAACATGGCTCGCTCGAAGGTATTTATGAAAATATCGATGGGATGAAGGCTTCTAAGATGAAGGAAAATCTCATCAATGATAAGGAGCAAGCCTTTCTGTCTAAAACATTGGCAACGATTGATACGAAAGCACCGATTGAGATTGGACTGGATGATTTGGTTTATAGCGGTCCAGATGTGGAAAATCTTGGGAAATTCTACGATGAGATGGGCTTCAAACAACTCAAGCAGGCTTTAAATGCATCATCAGCTGATGTGGCTGAGAGTTTGGACTTTACTATTGTTGACCAAGTTAGTCAAGATATGCTAAGTGCGGACTCCATCTTCCACTTTGAACTCTTTGGAGAAAACTACCATACAGATGACTTGATTGGTTTTGCCTGGTCGTGCGGAGACAAGCTCTACGCCACAGACAATCTTGAACTTTTGCAAGACCCAATTTTCAAGGATTTTCTAGAAAAAACACCTCTGAAAGTATACGACTTTAAGAAAGCAAAAGTTCTCTTAAATCGCTTTGGTTTGGACTTGCAGGCTCCTGCTTTTGACAGTCGTTTGGCCAAATACCTTCTCTCTACTGTCGAGAATAATGAAATTTCAACTATTGCTAGTCTCTATGGTCAAACTTACCTAGTCGATGATGAAACCTTCTACGGTAAAGGTGTCAAAAAAGCTATTCCTGAGCGAGAGAAATTCTTGGAACACTTAGCTCGAAAGGTTGCTGTATTGGTTGAGACGGAGCCTTTATTGCTTGAAAAATTAAGTGAAAACGAACAATTAGACCTCCTTTATGACATGGAGCAACCTTTGGCCTTTGTTCTTGCTAAGATGGAAATCGCTGGGATTAAGGTCAAAAAAGAAACACTTCTTGAGATGCAAGATGAAAATGAGCTTGTCATTGAAAAGCTGACGCAAGAGATTTATGACCTAGCAGGTGAGGAATTTAATATCAATTCACCTAAACAGTTGGGTGTCCTTCTTTTTGAAAAACTAGGTCTCCCTCTCGAATATACCAAGAAGACCAAGACGGGCTACTCGACAGCCGTGGATGTATTGGAGCGTCTAGCTCCTATTGCACCAATCGTCAAGAAAATTCTCGATTACCGTCAGATTGCTAAGATTCAATCCACTTATGTGATTGGTTTGCAGGACTGGATTTTAGCTGATGGCAAGATTCACACGCGCTATGTGCAAGATTTGACTCAGACAGGTCGTCTGTCTAGTGTCGATCCAAATTTGCAAAATATCCCTGTTCGTTTGGAACAAGGGCGCCTCATTCGTAAGGCTTTTGTGCCAGAATGGGAGGACAGTGTCCTTCTCAGCTCGGACTATTCACAGATTGAGCTACGAGTTTTGGCCCATATTTCTAAAGATGAGCACTTGATTAAGGCCTTCCAAGAGGGAGCTGACATCCATACCTCAACAGCCATGCGGGTCTTTGGAATTAAATGTCCTGAGGATGTGACTCCGAATGACCGTCGCAATGCCAAGGCTGTAAACTTTGGAGTGGTCTACGGAATTTCAGACTTTGGTTTATCGAATAATCTGGGCATCAGTCGTAAAGAGGCTAAGGCTTACATTGATACCTACTTTGAACGCTTCCCGGGAATCAAAAACTACATGGATGAAGTGGTACGTGAAGCGCGTGATAAGGGTTATGTAGAGACCCTCTTCAAACGTCGCCGTGAGTTGCCAGATATCAATTCGCGCAACTTTAACATTCGTGGTTTTGCGGAACGTACAGCCATCAACTCACCTATCCAAGGATCAGCTGCAGATATTCTCAAAATCGCTATGATTCAGCTAGATAAAGCCTTGGTTGCAGGTGGTTATCAGACTAAGATGCTTCTACAAGTACACGATGAAATCGTTCTTGAAGTTCCTAAGTCAGAATTAGCTGCCATCAAAAAACTCGTCAAACAAACCATGGAAGATGCCATTCAACTCAGTGTGCCCCTCATTGCTGATGAAAATGAAGGTGTAACTTGGTATGAAGCCAAGTAGAAAATAGACTATTAAACAAAAAGAAATCCCCTTGAACAGTAACGTTTAAGGGGATTTTTGCTGAGAAAATTTTGCAAGAAAAGATAAAAGCGATTTAATCTAGCTAGTAGTAGACTTACTTGAGTTGTTTCTTTTGTTCTTTTTTGGCAAGTACTGGTAGAATCACACCTAATCCAATCAGAATAATTGGGGTCAAGATATTTGTAAGAAGAGAGAATTGCCAAGCAGTTGGATTCTCAGCGTAGTTAATTTTTGGAACCATACCAAGGATACAAGCAAAGGCAGTAAAGAGGAAGCACCAAGTACCGATAATAAAGCCAAGCTTAGGATTATTCACAAACTTGTATTCGGCATTTTTGTATGTCTTCCAAGCACGATTAAGCATCATGTAGGCAAGGAATACCCAGAGGTAACGCATTGGCATTACGATAGAATTGAGGTTGGTCATCCATTTTACAAGTCCGTCAATTTCCTGAATACCAAAAATTGGAAGGATGATGATAAGGCTAACGAGGATACCTGTAAGAAGGTAGCCGTTAATGAGGACACCTTTTTCAGTACGTTTGCGAAGCCAGTTTGGGATGTAGTTTTCATCAGCGTTATTGAGAAGGATTTGCAATGGTGCGTCAATAGAGAAGGCAAGCGCAGCGATTTGTCCGACCATGTTTGTAAGAGCGTAGATCACGACAAAGAGGTTTCCAACTCCCCAAGAATTTCCTAACATTTGGAAGGCTTGATAAGCACCATTACGCATGAGGTCTTCAGGGATGTTATTGCCATCAAATAGCATTCCCATGGCAACTGATCCGAGGATAGCAGAGAGCCCCACCATGATGGCCATGATAATCATACCCTTTGGAAATTCTTTTGCAGGGTTGCGAGTTTGATTAACATATGGGGAAATTTTTTCACAACCACCGACTGCAAAGACTAGTAGTGAAATTGTTGTAAAGTAAGAAAAATCAAAGTTTGGAATGTAGGTGCTCAGTTGATCCATGTGTGGTGTCGCAAACTGAATATCTGGCTTGATGAAAGGCAGACCAACAGCTAAAAGCACAAAGAGTAAAGACATAACCAACATAGCACTTCCTGCCAAGCTACCAATGACTTTTAGAGTTGCCAATCCTTTTGTAGAAAGGTAGAGGAAAAGTCCAAAGATTAGCAAGCAGAGAATAACGATCCAGTGGATGTCGATTTGTTTAAGAAATTGTCCGTTACCTTGCAAGGCCCAACCAAGCGGAATAAGGATCCCTTGAGGTTTTTGTGCGAGATACGGGATATGCACAACCCAGTAGGTCCAAGCAGCAAAGTAGGCTAAACGTTTGGTTGATGTTTTTTCAACCCAGTCACTAACACCGCTTCCGCTTTCCTTAAAGGTAGAACCTAGTTGTCCAACGATGAGGGAATAGGGGATAAAGTAGAGTGCGAGGATCAAAATCCAAGATACGACGACTGAAATTCCCTGTTGAGAATAGTTGTTGACGACGTTTCCTAGCCCCCAAACCATGTTGAAGGCAATCAGAGAAACCATCAGCCAATTAAGTTGGTGTTGATCTTTTTTCATAATGTCTCCTTTTCTATTAATTTCAGTATATCATGTTTTTTTGAAAGCGCCTAACAAAATTCGAAATTTCCTATAAAAAATGTAGGGGGGATTTATCAGATGGAGTTTGTACTTGAGTAAAAGTTATACACAATCTGTGGATAACTTTGTGAAATAAACAATTGTTTTCCAAATGTTAGTTTAGAAAAAAGAGATAGAATGTATGAGTTGAGTACTAAGCTAGTCAGTTATAAAGACTGATAGGACAGAATATTGAGGGTGTTTTAGTTTAGGATGTCAAAAAAATGGTTGAGAGAAATCGTTTGGAAGTACATGAAATTGATTTGAAAGTTGATTGAAAGTTATACACAATCTGTGGATAACTTTGTGGAGGATTTGGTATAAATCAGAAAATCCCCTTGTACATGACAAAGGGATTTGAACTATTAGTGATTTGGTAACCAGTTGAGGGTAAAGTTGAGATTTTGGGCGTTTAGCAAATCCTGGTGACCAATACTCTGAACTTCTTTTTCATCCAGTCGGCAGTCTTTTACAAAATAGAAGTATTCATGATTTTGATGCGCGTGAATATCCAACCACTGGTCTTTTTCTGCAAGATAGACACGAAGGTGATCAAAGAGCGGAATCCCAAGATCATAGCTTGCTTTTCCTGGGCAGGTTGGGTAAAGCCCAAGAGTGGACCAGACATACCAAGCCGATAAACTGCCGTTATCCTCATCTCCTGGATAAGCATCCCAGCCAGCTCGAAAGGCTTTTTGACGGAGAGTCTTGATTAAGAGACTGGTATATTGGGGATAATTACTGTAGCGGAACAGATAAGGGATATGGAAACTTGGTTGGTTTGAAATGGCTAGTTGACCAAAAGGTGCAGTTGCCATTTCGCTCATCTCGTGAATTTCATATCCATAACCCGTCGTTTCAAAGAGTGGGAGACTTTGACAAGATTTTAAGAGATAGTTGCTAAAGGCTTCTTTTCCACCCATTAGTTGACTAAGTCCAGAAATATCGTGTAAGACACCGAGACTGGCTTGGATGGCTGAACACTCAGCATAATCACGGCCCCAACTATAAGGAGAAAAGTCAGGACGGAAGTTGCCATCTACATCACGCGCCCTCATGTAGCCTGTTTCAGGGTCAAATAGATTTTGATAATTCATAGAATAGTGAGCATAGATTTGAGCCAGCTCTTCTTGACCTAATTTTGCTGCGCAAGTAGAGATACAAAAATCACTGTAAGCATAGTCTAGGGTATGGCTGACACTTTCATGATAATCTGTGGATAGGTAGCCAAGTTCTTGATATTGGGACAGGCCATGTCGTCCGTTGATAGCTTTTGGATCTGCCTTGGTCGCAGTTTCAATCATGGCTTTGAGAAATTCCTCCTCAAGTTCAGGTGCCATGTTTTTGCAGGCGCTATCTGCAATAAGACCATCGATTAAGGTGCCAGGCATCATGCCTCGTTCGTCAGGAGCCAGCCACTTAGGGAGGTATCCAGTATCACGATAGCTATTGAGGAAGCCTTCGAGAAACTGACGATAGTGCTCTGGAATAATCAAGGCGAAGAGTGGGAATGAAGTGCGGAAAGTATCCCAAAAACCATTGTTGGTAAAGAGAAGACCTGGTTTAACTGTTCCTGAAGCGAGGTCCATATGGATGCTTTCGCCCTGCTCAGTTACCTCGTAGAAGGTTTGAGGAAATAGAAAGAGTCTATAAAGACAATGATCAAAAAATGCTTGGTCTACTGACCCAGTTTCTACGATATCAAAACGGCCTAGAAGAACTTCCCAATTTGTCTTGGCGTCTTGTTTTGTTTCTTCAAAATCCTGTTTAGGAAGATTAAAGAGGGCCTGTTCTTTGGAAATAAAAGAAGTTGCCAGTTGAACTTGAACTTCCGCTCCAGCCAAGTCAATACGCCAGTCTTGCCCCTCTTGCGTAATAGAAAGGATTTCTACAGAAAATGCGAGAGCAGTATACATGACGAGGGGACTTTTATTGGTTTCGGTTTCACCTTCTTGTCTCAGGGCCAGAGTTCGCTGATCGACTTGTTCAACTGTCAGTTCATCTGCTGCGTGAAGATAGAGGGAGAGGGCTTTTCCTTGTATCTGTCTAAGATGAATAGAAGCTCCATAGCAAGTAGGACTTAGTTGCATTTCAATCTGATAACGCTCAGAAAAAATCTTTAGAAAATGAGGATTAAAAATAGCACGTTCAAGATTATAAGAAGATTGACGATGAAAGAGAGTGTCGCCGCTAATTTCTCCTGTAACTGGTGTCAGTAAGAGCCAGGAGTAATCACCAATCCAAGGGCTAGGCTGGTGGGTTAGTCGGATACCCTGAAAGATAGGAAGATGGGGGTCAAAAAACCATGATCCTTCCTGGTCACTAGTCTGGGGTACAAAGTAATTCATGCCAAAAGGAACACCTGTGTAGGGTAGGGTGTTTCCTCGCGAAAAAGCGTGTTTACTGGCTGTTCCAAAACGCGTATCAATGGTTTCAAGTATAGGTTTCATAGTAATTCCTTCAGTAGTTTTCTACATTATAACAGAAAAAGGAGACTTTTAGAAAGCGACTTCAAAATATAACAATTTTGTAGAATAATGACTAACATTTGTGTATATATTTTCTGGACTAAAAGCTATATACTGAAAATGAAAATCTGTTTGAAAGAGGCAAAATAGTTTATGGTTTATTCAAAAGAAATTGTCAGAGAGTGGCTAGATGAGGTAGCAGAGCGTGCCAAGGAGCATCCTGAGTGGGTTGATGTCTTTGAACGTTGCTACACAGACACCTTGGACAATACAGTTGAAATCTTAGAAGACGGCTCAACTTTTGTACTAACTGGGGATATCCCAGCTATGTGGCTCCGTGATTCAACTGCTCAGCTGAGACCTTACCTCCATGTGGCTAAAAGAGACCCTCGTTTGCGTCAAACCATTGCAGGTTTGGTCAAACGCCAGATGACTTTGATTCTCAAGGATCCCTATGCCAACTCCTTCAACATTGAAGAGAACTGGAAGGGGCACCACGAGACAGACCATACAGACCTCGATGGCTGGATTTGGGAGCGCAAGTATGAAGTGGATTCGCTTTGCTACCCCTTGCAGTTGGCTTATCTCCTCTGGAAAGAGACTGGCGAGACTAGTCAATTTGATGAAACTTTTGTCGCAGCGACCAAGGAAATTCTTCATCTGTGGACGGTAGAACAAGACCACAAGAACTCTCCTTATCGTTTTGTTCGTGATACCGATCGTAAGGAAGATACTCTGGTAAATGATGGTTTTGGTCCTGACTTTGCCGTAACAGGAATGACCTGGTCAGCCTTTCGTCCAAGTGATGACTGCTGTCAGTATAGCTATTTGATTCCTTCGAATATGTTTGCAGTAGTTGTCTTGGGTTATGTCCAAGAAATCTTTGCAACATTGAATCTAGCCGATAGTGAGAGCATTATTACTGATGCTAAACGCCTACAGACTGAGATTCAAGAAGGAATCGAAAACTATGCCTATACCACAAACAGCAAAGGTGAAAAGATTTATGCCTTTGAGGTAGACGGTTTAGGAAATGCTAGTATCATGGATGATCCAAACGTACCAAGTTTGCTAGCTACACCGTATCTGGGCTATTGTAATGTCAACGATGAAGTGTATCAAGCAACTCGTCGTACCATTCTTAGCCCTGAAAATCCATATTTCTACCAAGGGGAATACGCAAGCGGACTCGGAAGTTCACATACCTTCTACCGCTATATCTGGCCGATTGCTCTATCTATCCAAGGATTGACAACGACGGATAAGGCAGAGAAGAAGTTCTTGCTAGATCAGTTGGTTGCCTGCGATGGTGGAACAGGTGTCATGCACGAAAGCTTCCACGTAGATGATCCGACTCTCTACTCACGCGAATGGTTCTCATGGGCCAACATGATGTTCTGCGAATTGGTCTTGGATTACCTAGATATTCGCTAATGAGCTTTCGCTCGACAGATTCTTGTACAGAATCACAAATATATTTTTAAATTTAAGTTAGAATGAGGTTTTACTCATGGAAAATGTTGTTGTACATATCATCTCTCACAGTCACTGGGATCGTGAGTGGTATTTACCGTTTGAAAGTCACCGGATGCAATTGGTGGAACTTTTTGACAATCTGTTTGATCTTTTTGAAAATGACCCTGAATTCAAAAGTTTCCACTTGGATGGCCAAACCATCGTCCTTGATGACTACTTAGAAATTCGCCCTGAAAACCGTGACAAGGTGCAGCGTTATATCGACGAAGGCAAGCTCAAGATTGGTCCTTTTTACATCTTGCAGGATGACTACCTGATTTCAAGTGAAGCCAATGTCCGCAATACCTTGATTGGTCAAGCCGAATGTGCTAAATGGGGCAAATCTACTCAGATTGGTTACTTCCCAGATACCTTTGGAAATATGGGGCAAGCTCCTCAAATTCTTCAAAAATCAGGTATTCACGTAGCAGCCTTTGGTCGTGGTGTCAAACCGATCGGCTTTGACAACCAAGTCCTCGAAGATGAGCAGTTCACCTCTCAATTTTCTGAAATGTACTGGCAAGGTGCGGATGGTAGCCGTGTACTCGGTATTCTCTTTGCTAACTGGTACAGTAACGGGAACGAAATTCCAGTAGATAAAGACGAAGCTTTGACTTTCTGGAAACAAAAATTGGCAGACGTACGTGACTATGCTTCTACTAACCAATGGTTGATGATGAACGGATGTGACCACCAACCAGTTCAACGAAACTTGAGTGAAGCTATTCGTGTGGCAAACGAACTCTTCCCAGACGTGACCTTTATCCATAGCTCCTTTGATGAATATGTTCAAGCAGTGGAAAGTGCACTTCCTGAACACCTGTCAACTGTTACAGGTGAGTTGACTAGCCAGGAAACGGATGGTTGGTACACTCTTGCTAACACCTCTTCTTCACGTATTTATCTCAAACAAGCCTTTCAAGAAAACAGCAATTTGTTGGAGCAAGTAGTAGAACCTTTGACCATCATTACTGGTGGACACAACCACAAGGATCAATTAACCTATGCTTGGAAAACGCTCTTGCAGAATGCCCCACACGATAGTATCTGTGGATGCAGTATTGACGAAGTTCACCGTGAAATGGAAACTCGTTTTGCAAAGGTTAATCAAGTCGGGAATTTTGTTAAGAGTAACCTTCTCAATGAGTGGAAACATAAAATAGCAACTCAGGAAGCGCAAAGTGATCACCTCTTTACCGTTGTCAACACAGCTTTACATGACAAGGTTGATACAGTCAGTGTTGTAGTGGATGTTGTGACTTGTGATTTCAAAGAATTGCATCCAACAGAAGGCTATAAGAAGATGGCAGCTGTGACCTTGCCAGACTACCATGTTGAAGATTTGGATGGCCATGTCCTTGAAGCCAAGATTGAAGACTTGGGAGCAAGTTTTGGTTATACTTTACCTAAGGATAAATTCCGCCAACCATATATTGCACGTCAAGTGCGCGTGACAATCCCAGTTCACCTTGCTCCGCTTTCTTGGGCAAGCTTCCAATTGGTTGAAGGTCAAGTAAATCACCGTGATGGTATTTACCAAAATGGAGTCATTGATACACCATTTGTGACTGTTAGTGTAGACCAAGGAATTACAGTCTACGACAAGACTACTAACGAAGCTTACGAAGATTTCATCCAATTCGAGGACCGTGGAGATATTGGTAACGAGTACATTTACTTCCAGCCGAAAGGAACTGAGCCAATCTACGCTCAACTGAAAGGTTATGAAGTTCTAGAAAACAATGCTCGCTATGCTAAGGTCTTGCTCAAGCATGACTTGACTATCCCAGTCAGCGCAGATGAAAAATTGGATGCTGAACAAAGAGGAATCATCGAGTTCATGAAACGAGATGCAGGTCGTTCAGAAGAGTTGATAACCATTCCTCTCGAAACAGAGATGACTGTCTTTGTGGACAATCCACAGATTCGTTTCAAAACTCGCTTTACCAATACAGCCAAAGACCACCGCATCCGTCTCTTGGTCAAAACTCACAACACTCGCCCAAGTAATGATTCTGAAAGCATCTATGAAGTTGTGACAAGACCAAATAAACCAGCAGCTTCTTGGGAAAATCCTGAAAATCCACAACACCAACAAGCCTTTGTTAGCTTGTATGATGATGTAAAAGGGGTGACTGTAGCCAATAAAGGATTGAACGAATACGAAATCCTTGGAGACGATACCATGGCTGTAACCCTTCTCCGTGCTTCAGGTGAGCTAGGTGACTGGGGCTACTTCCCAACGCCAGAAGCCCAGTGCTTGCGCGATATCGAAGTTGAGTTTGCAGTAGAATGCCATCAAGCAGGGGAACGCTTCTCGGCCTTCCGTCGTGCAAAAGCCTTCCAGGTGCCATTTACAGCTCTTCAAGTTGCAAAACAAGAAGGTAGCGTTGCTGCAACAGGTAGTCTCTTCAACCATGCAGCACTGAACTTGCCACAAGTCTGCCCAACAGCCTTTAAAGTTGCTGAAAATGAAGAAGGATACGTTCTTCGTTACTACAATATGAGTCAAGAAAATGTTCGCGTGTCTGACAAACAACAAACCATTCTTGACTTGTTGGAACGCCCATACCCAGTCCATTCAGGACTATTGGCACCACAGGAAATTCGTACAGAACTCATTCAAAAAGAAGAAATTTAATTTCAAAAAGAAAACATAAACAGAAAGGAGGAGCGAAAAAGTAAGAACCAACTGCTGATTCGCTCCTTTTTACAGGTGAAAGCCATGACCCTTGCAACCATTGATATTGGAGGGACTGGAATTAAGTTTGCCAGTCTAACTCCTGATGGAAAGATTTTAGATAAGGCGAGCACACCAACTCCAGAGACTCTGGAAGAGTTGCTAGCTTGGTTGGACCAACGTTTGTCAGAGCAAGACTATCGTGGGATTGCTATGAGTGTGCCAGGTGCAGTTAATCAAGAAACAGGAGTGATTGAGGGGATTAGCGCCATTCCTTACATCCATGGTTTTTCATGGTATGAGGCCCTTGCTCATTATAAGCTACCTGTCCATCTAGAAAATGATGCCAACTGCGTTGGACTGAGTGAATTACTAGTTCATCCTGAGATTGAAAATGCAGCCTGTGTCGTGATTGGTACAGGAATCGGTGGGGCTATGATCATCAATGGCAAGCTACACCGTGGTCGTCATGGTTTGGGTGGTGAGTTTGGCTACATGACAACCATCGAACCAGCAGAAAAACTCAACAACTGGTCGCTACTAGCTTCTACAGGAAATATGGTTCGCTATGTGATTGAAAAATCAGGTCAGTCTGACTGGGATGGCCGCAAGGTGTACCAAGAGGCTGCGGCAGGAAATGCCCTCTGCCAAGAAGCTATTGAGCGTATGAATCGCAACCTAGCTCAAGGCCTGCTCAATATCCAGTACCTAATCGACCCAGATGTCATTAGCCTAGGTGGCTCTATCAGTCAAAACCCTGATTTTATTAAGGGTGTGCAAAAAGCAGTAGATACTTTTGTCGAAACTTATGAAGAATATACAATTGCTCCAGTCATTCAAGCTTGCACCTATCACGCAGATGCCAATCTCTACGGTGCCCTTGTCAACTGGTTACAGGAGGAAAACCAATGGTAAGATTTACAGGACTTAGTCCCAAGCAAGTCCAAGCTATCGAAGTATTAAAAAATCACATTTCTCTACCAGATGTAGAAGTGGCAGTCGCTCAGTCTGACCAAGCCTCCATCTCTATCAAGGGTGAGAATGGGCAGTATCAACTGACCTACCGTAAACCTCATCAACTCTACCGTGCTTTATCTGTGCTAGCAACAGCTTTAGCAGAAGGGGACAAGGTAGAGATTGAAGAGCAGGCGGCCTATGAAGATTTAGCCTATATGGCGGACTGTTCGCGCAATGCCGTGCTCAATGTCGCATCTGCCAAACAGATGATTGAAGTCTTGGCTCTCATGGGCTACTCAACCTTTGAGCTCTACATGGAAGATACCTATCAGATTGAGGGGCAACCATACTTTGGCTATTTCCGTGGAGCATACTCAGCTGAAGATTTACAGGAAATCGAAGCATACGCCCAACAGTTTGACATGACCTTTGTCCCATGTATCCAGACCTTGGCCCACTTGTCAGCCTTTGTCAAATGGGGTGTCAAGGAAGTGCAGCAACTCCGCGATGTAGAAGACATTCTCCTCATCGGTGAAGAAAAAGTCTACGACCTGATTGACGGTATGTTTGCGACGTTATCTAAACTACAAACTCGCAAGGTCAATATCGGGATGGATGAGGCCCACTTGGTTGGTTTGGGACGCTACCTCATCTTGAACGGTATTGTGGATCGTAGTCTCCTTATGTGCCAACACTTAGAGCGCGTGCTGGATATTGCAGACAAGTACGGTTTCCACTGCCAGATGTGGAGCGATATGTTCTTCAAGCTCATGTCAGCAGATGGCCAGTACGACCGTGAGGTGGAAATTCCAGAAGAAACGCGTGTTTACCTTGACCGTCTCAAAGACCGTGTGACCTTGGTTTACTGGGATTATTATCAAGATAGCGAGGAAAAATACAACCGAAACTTCCGTAATCACCATAAGATTAGTCAGGATATCGCCTTTGCAGGTGGTGCTTGGAAATGGATTGGCTTTACACCTCATAACCATTTCAGCCGTCTCATCGCTGTGGAAGCTAATAAAGCCTGCCGTGCCAATCAGATCAAAGAAGTCATTGTGACTGGTTGGGGAGATAATGGTGGTGAAACAGCCCAGTTCTCTATTCTACCAAGTTTACAAATCTGGGCGGAACTCAGCTACCGCAATGATTTAGAGTATTTGTCAGCTCACTTCAATACCAATGTAGGTCTATCCGTTGAGGACTTTATGCAGCTTGACTTGGCTAACCTCTTGCCAGACCTACCAGGTAATATACATGGTATCAACCCCAACCGCTATGTCTTCTATCAAGATATTCTCTGCCCAATTCTTGATAAGCACATGACACCTGAACAAGACAAACCGCACTTTGCCCAGGCAGCTGTGACTCTTGCTTCTATCAAAGAAAAAGCAGGTACCTACGCTTATCTTTTCGAAACTCAGGCCCAGTTGAACCAGATTTTAAGCAGTAAAGTGGATGTAGGACGACGCATCCGTGAGGCTTATCAAGTGGATGATAAAGAGAGCTTGCAACAAATTGCTAGGGAAGAATTGCCAAAACTTAGAAGCCAGATTGAAACCTTCCACAAGCTCTTTAGCCACCAATGGTTGAAAGAAAACAAGGTCTTTGGATTGGATACAGTTGACATTCGTATGGGCGGACTCTTGCAACGCATTAAGCGAGCAGAAAGTCGTATCGAGGCTTATTTGGCTGGTCAAATTGACCGCATCGAAGAATTAGAAGTCGAAATTCTTCCATTTACTGACTTTTACGCAGACAAGGACTTCGCAGCAACGACAGCCAACCAGTGGCATACTATTGCGACAGCTTCGACCATTTATACAACCTAGAAAAACTCTATTCAGGAAGAAAGTTTCTCGTGAAACATACTTCTTATTATAAAAAAAGTTCTCCACATAAAATAATTTGTGGAGTTTTTTCTATAATTAGTAGTTTAAACTATCCTTAAAATAAGAGTATACTATTTTTGTAAACGTTATCAAGTCTAAAAATTGTGAGATTATCAAGTTTTAGAAAAATAAAAAGGGAGGAAATTATGAACAAGTTTTCAAAAACTTTGAGAGATAATTGGATATTTCTCTTAATGGTTTTACCAGGGACACTTTGGTTGATCTTATTCTTCTACATCCCAGTATTTGGAAATGTGGTTGCCTTCAAAGACTACCATATGACTGGTGAAGGATTCGTCCACAGTATTATAAATAGTAAATGGGTTGGACTAGATAACTTCAGATTCTTATTTAGTTCAAAAGATGCCTTTGTCATCACTCGAAATACTGTCCTTTACAACCTTGGATTTATCTTTATTGGTTTGATCGTATCGGTTGGGATTGCCATTATCCTTAGTGAACTTCGCTCTAAGCAAATGGTTAAAATCTACCAAACTTCTATGTTATTCCCGTACTTCCTATCTTGGGTTATCATCAGTTTCTTTACAGATGCTTTCCTAAATATCGATAAAGGGCTTATCAATCACACCTTAGAAGCTCTCGGAATGAAAGGGATTAACTTCTACGCAGACATCAGTATCTGGCCTTACCTCCTCCTTTTCCTAGGTATCTGGAAAGGCTTCGGATACAGTAGTGTTATGTACTACGCTACAATCATGGGTATTGACCCAACTTACTACGAAGCAGCGACAGTGGACGGTGCTAGCAAATGGCAACGTATTCGCAACGTAACCATCCCTCAGTTGACACCACTTGTGACAGTATTGACCATCCTTGCAGTCGGAAACATCTTCCGTGCAGACTTCGGTCTCTTCTATCAAATCCCTCACAACGCTGGTCAGCTCTATAGCGTAACAAACGTATTGGACGTCTATGTCTTTAATGGTTTGACACAGACAGCAGACATCGGTATGGCTTCAGCAGCCGGTCTCTATCAGTCAGTCGTCGGTTTGATTCTGGTTATCCTATCAAACTTACTTGCAAGACGTGTTGATCCTAACTCAGCACTATTCTAGAAAGGAGGAGCATATGGCAAAAAAAATTCAAAAAGAAAAAATTGATAATGTTGGCATACACTCCTTCAGCAAGAAAGCAGATATCTTCTTTAGTATCATTTCTGGTTTGCTGGCCTTCTCTTGTATCTTGCCTTTCATCTTTGTCATCATTATCTCAATTACAGATGAGAAGAGTATCGTTCAATATGGATATAGCTTCTTCCCATCACAATTTGGATTAGATGGTTTTGAGTTTTTAGCTCAGTTCAAAGATAAGATTTTACAAGCGCTCTTTATCTCAGTATTTGTGACAGTTGTCGGTACATTGACAAACGTCTTTATCACTACAACTTACGCCTATGCCATCTCACGTTCAACATTTAAGTATCGTAAATTCTTTACAATCTTCGCTCTTCTTAGTATGTTGTTCAATGCTGGTTTGGTACCAGGCTATATCGTGGTGACTCAATTGCTTCACCTTGGTGATACTATTTGGGCCTTGATTGTTCCAATGCTTCTATCACCATTCAACATCATGTTGATGCGTTCTTTCTTCAAGAAAACCATCCCAGAAGCAATCCTCGAATCAGCTCGTATCGATGGAGCTAGTGAAGCTCGTATCTTCTTCCAAATCTGTTTGCCACTGTCATTACCAGGTATCGCAACGATTACACTATTGACAGCGCTTGGATTCTGGAATGACTGGTTTAACGCCCTTCTTTACATCAAGAGTGATAACTTGTATCCATTGCAATATTTGCTTATGCAAATTCAAAACAACATGGATTACATTGCTAAGTCAGTTGGTATGTCAGGACAGCTTGCAGTTGCCCTACCAAAAGAAACAGGTCGTATGGCTATGGTCGTAGTTGCGACTGTTCCGATTGCGATCCTCTACCCATTCTTCCAACGCTACTTTGTAAAAGGTTTGACTATCGGTGGTGTTAAAGAGTAAGGATATTTAAGAAACAATGTTTCTTTTCTAACTCTGATTTTTCTGGCAAAGGAAAATCAAGAATCTAATTTTGTTAATAACTTTAAAAATAAAAAAAGGAGTTTTTATAATGAAAAACTGGAAAAAATATGCTTTTGCATCTGCTAGCCTTGTCGCTTTAGCTGCTAGCCTTGCAGCTTGTGGAAACCTTAAAGGAAACAACCAAAAAGCTGCTGAATCATCATCTTCAGGTGATAAGACTGTTATCAAAATGTATCAAATCGGTGACAAACCAGATAACTTGGACGAATTGCTAGAAAATGCAAACAAAATCATCGGAGAAAAAGTTGGCGCTAAATTGGATATCCAATACCTTGGTTGGGGTGACTACAGCAAGAAAATGTCAGTTATTACTTCATCAGGTGAAAACTATGATATCGCCTTTGCAGATAACTATGTCGTAAACGCTCAAAAAGGTGCTTATGCTGACTTGACAGAATTGTACAAGAAAGAAGGAGCTGACCTTTACAAAGCTCTTGACCCAGCTTACATCAAAGGTAACACTGTAAACGGTAAGATCTATTCTGTTCCAGTAGCAGCTAACGTTGCATCTTCACAAAACTTTGCCTTCAACGGCCCACTTCTTGAAAAATATGGAATTGATATCTCAGGTGTCACTTCATACGAAACACTTGAACCAGTATTGAAACAAATCAAAGAAAAAGCTCCAGATGTAATGCCATTTGCTGTTGGTAAAAACTTTATCCCATCAGAAAACTTTGACTACCCAGTTGCAAACGGACTTCCATTCGTCATCGACCTTGAAGGCGACACTACTAAGATCGTAAACCGTTACGAAGTTCCTCGTTTCGTAGAACACTTGAAGACTCTTCACAAATTCTATGAAGCAGGATACATTCCAAAAGACGTAGCAACAAGCGAAACTTCATATGACCTTACTCAAGATACTTGGTTTGCTCGCGAAGAAACAGTAGGACCAGCTGACTACGGTAGCAGCTTGCTTTCTCGTGTTGCTAACAGAGACATCCAAATCAAACCATTTACTAACTTCATCAAGAAAAACCAAACAACTCAGGTTGCAAACTTTGTAATCTCAAACAACTCTAAGAACAAAGAAAAAGCAATGGAAGTGTTGAACCTCTTGAACACTAACCCAGAACTCTTGAACGGACTTGTTTATGGACCAGAAGGCAAGAACTGGGAAAAAGTAGCAGGTAAAGAAAACCGTGTTAAAGTCCTTGACGGATACAAAGGAAACACTCACATGTCAGGATGGAACACTGGTAACAACTGGATTCTTTACATCAACGAAAACGTTACAGATGAACAAATTGCACAATCTAAGAAAGACTTGGAAACTGCAAAAGAATCTCCAGCGCTTGGATTCATCTTTAACACTGACAACGTGAAATCTGAAATCTCAGCTATCACTAACACTATGCAACAATTCGATACAGCTATCAACACTGGTACTGTAGACCCAGAAAAAGCTATTCCAGAATTGATGGAAAAACTTAAATCTGAAGGTGCTTACCAAAAAGTATTGGATGAAATGCAAAAACAATACGACGAATTCTTGAAAAACAAAAAATCTTAAGATAGATTGATTTCGTGTATTCATTCCTAAAAAGAGCGATCACTGCCTTGTCTGGAACTTTCTAGATAAGGTGGTGATTCTTTTTAAAGTATTTACATATAATTATCTGTATTCAAAATCATATATTTACTCTTACATATAACGTTGGACGCAGACACATGAAAAAGTATCATCTGCTCTTTAAAATCAGTGCAATCTTATCCTACTTATTTTTCGTATATGGACTTTCTCAGCTAACACTGGTGGTTCAAAATTACTGGCAATTTTCTTCTCAGATTGGCAATTTTTTCTGGATTAAAAATCTTATCAGTCTTGTCTTTATTGGCTTCATGATATGGATTTTAGCCAAGGCAGGATATGGCTACCTTTTTGTTATTCCAAAGAAAAAATGGCTATGGTATACAGTTTTGACGGTTCTGGTAACTGTACTTTGCATATCTTTTAATTTCCAAACGGCAAAACATGTACAGTCAACCTCTGAGGGCTGGGCTGTACTAATCGGCTATAGTTGGACAAATTTTGCCGAGTTGGGTCTCTACCTGACCTTATTTTTCCTAGGTCCTCTGATGGAAGAGTTGATTTATAGGGGTTTGTTCCAACACGCCTTCTTTAAAGATTCGAAGCTTGGACTTGACTTGATACTTCCTTCGGTTTTGTTTGCTCTTCCTCACTTTTCTAGCTTTCCAAATTTCTTAGATATTCTTGTTTTTTCGACATTTGGAGTATGTTGTGCTGGATTAACTCGTTATACCAAGAGTATCTATCCTAGCTATGCAGTCCATGTTATGAATAATATCGTAGCAACCTTACCATTTTTGTTAACTTTTCTTCATCGAATATTTAGCTGAAACAAGATCTGAAAATGGTCTTGTTTTTAATTTTCAGTCAAATAAATTGCATTCGCTTTCTTGGGGGAGTATACTGATATAGTTGAATGAAAAATTCTGATAATTTAATCTTAGAAAAGAGAAGCACATGTCAAAAGATATTCGAGTTTTACTTTACTATAAATATGTTCCAATCGAGAACGCGGAACAATTTGCTGCAGACCACTTGGCTTTCTGTAAGTCAATCGGCCTCAAGGGCCGTATCCTAGTCGCTGACGAAGGGATCAACGGAACCGTTTCTGGTGACTATGAGACTACGCAAAAATATATGGACTATGTTCACAGCCTTCCAGGTATGGAAGACCTCTGGTTCAAGATTGACGAAGAAAGTGAGCAAGCCTTCAAGAAGATGTTTGTTCGCTACAAGAAAGAGATTGTCCACCTTGGCTTAGAGGATGATAACTTTGACAATGATATCGACCCACTTGAAACAACAGGTGCTTACTTGTCTCCAAAGGAATTTAAAGAAGCTCTTCTAGACGAAGATACAGTTGTTCTTGATACTCGTAATGACTACGAGTACGATCTTGGCCATTTCCGTGGTGCTATCCGTCCAGACATTCGTAACTTCCGTGAGTTGCCACAATGGGTCCGTGATAACAAGGAAAAATTCATGGACAAACGTGTCGTAGTTTACTGTACTGGTGGAGTCCGTTGTGAGAAATTCTCAGGTTGGATGGTCCGTGAAGGCTACAAAGATGTCGGTCAATTGCACGGCGGAATTGCAACTTATGGGAAAGATCCAGAAGTTCAAGGGGAACTTTGGGATGGGAAAATGTATGTCTTTGACGAACGTATTGCAGTCGATGTCAATCATGTCAATCCAACCATTGTAGGGAAAGATTGGTTTGATGGCACACCATGTGAACGATATGTCAACTGTGGTAATCCTTTCTGTAACCGCCGTATCTTGGCATCAGAAGAGAATGAAGACAAGTATCTCCGTGGCTGTTCGCACGAGTGCCGTGTTCACCCACGTAATCGCTATGTTTTGGAACATGAATTGACACAAGATCAAGTCATCGAGCGTTTAGCAGCGATTGGTGAGAACTTGGATCATTCTGAAGTTGTATAAAAGTAGGACAGTCCTGACGGGCTGTTTTTCTATGCTTTTGACCAAAAAATCTTAAATTTGTTTCTGCATCTTTCAGGAAAATGGTGTATACTATATGTAAACGATTTCAAAGGAGACCATTTATGGTGAAAACATTTTTTATTCCAAATAAACAAAGTATTTTAGGACAACAGGAGATTTTAACAGCTAAGTCAGTCTTGGCCCTAGTAGATGGCTTAGAGTCACATAGTTATGATGCTGTCTATCTCCGTCAACCACTTAATCGCCTTGAGTATATCGAGTGTGGAATCGTAGGCAAGTCTCAATTTCTCTTTAAAGTTCGTTATGCAGATGCTCAAAAAGGCTACCAAGTAATCATTCCTGACTTGATTACAAGAGCTGACTGGGAGATTGTAGAAGCTCTCTTACAAGCCTTGTCTAGCAAGGTTGGTGAAGCAGTTGAAGGTTTGTCAGACTTTGACTTGGAAGACTATTTCCGAGAAACTGTTAAAAACTATCTAGCGGATAAGGCTGCTCATTTGGCCTTCTGCCAAGGAATTCTATCAACTATTTACTTTGATAAGAAGGACTTAGAAAGCTTCTTGGAAGAAGATGGAGTGGCACGTTTTGAAGCATTAGTCAAAAAGGTTCAAGAGTCAGATGCCTACCCTGCAAGTGCAAAATTCTACCCAGATAGTGAAGGTAAGATCCACGGCATCTATCACCTGGCTCAAGGGGTTAAGACAATTTTGCCCAAAGGTCCTGTTGTTCCCGTGCCTTATGTTGAGCAGTTGGCTGGCAAGGAACTTATCTGGGAGATTGACTTGGTGAAAATATCTGGAGATGGTTCTAAGCCTGAAGACTACGAAGCAGTAGCTAGACTGGATTACCAAGCCTTTTTAGAAGCTCTTCCAAAGGAACTTTGTCAGGATTTGGATGCCAACCAAGTAGAGGTAGGACCAGTTTCAGGAGAGGATTTTGAAGCCTTAGCAAATAGATAAAAAAGAAATTTGGGGTAAAAGTCCAAATATAAAGTTAAAAAGCGAACAAGATTAGTTTTCTGATTATCAGAATTCTGTCTTGTTCGCTTTTTTTATTTCTAAAATTTTATAGTAATAATTCCCTAAAACTAAAATCTTTCTATCTCGCTACCTTTATCTTACATAAAAGCTAGGATTCGTAGATATTCAAAAACCAGAGTCATTTCTGCTAGGAAGAAGAGAAATAGGATACCACCGTTAACTAGAAATGCCAAGAGAAGGCGATAGAAGGGATCAGTTTGGCTATCTTTACTTGGTCTTGAGATGGTATAGAGGTTGGCAAGAAGTACCAGACCAATGCTAATGAGGCAGAGAAGAGCCGCAAAGCGTAGACTATTAAAGAAGGCAAAGAAACTGGCAATACCTGTGAGCAGGAGAGGAAGGGCGAAGAGTTTGCTGTACTCTTGCAAGGATTTTTCCAGTGTCCAGTCATTGTCCTGATTGACAAAACGTTTAACCACGAATCCACCCATAAGGATAGAAAAGAAGAATAAACTTGTCGCTACCAAGATGGAGAAGATAGAAAAGAGATTCAGTGAAGGGAACTGCTCGCTGACATGAGAGTTGATAGCCGCCATATGGCCGTAGTAGTTATGCTTGATATGATAAATCGCACAGAAGAAACTAAGAGCAGAAAAGATAGTCAGCAGGGCAAAGGCATTATAACTATGTTTTTTATCTGTATCAATGCTTGTTGTCGGTTCTTTAAGGGCACCTTGTAGCCAAAACCAAAGATCAGCCAGTTCTTCTTTGAATACTGCGAATAGCGCTGTTTTGGTAGATACAGAATCTGGTAAAAACGGGCTTTCCAAAGATTGACTTTTCTGAGAAGCTTCTTTAATAGGTTCTTCTGACTCGTCTATCTTTTCTGATTTTTCAGCGATCTCTTCAGTCTCTACAGTTTCCTCACTAGTTTCCTTATCTTCTGGATTGGTATGAGGATTTTCTTGAGGATTTTCCTCAACTACTGGCGCCTCTTCTCTTGTCTCTGAATCTTCTTCAAGGAGAACTGAGTCGGATGGGCTATCTTTTTTATCATTGTTGGCTGTTTTTTCGAAATCAGCACTTTCAAACCATTCTTGAGTCATAATAGACCTCCCTTTTTTGATTAATTTTTGAGTAGTAACTACTAGTTGTCTTTATTCATGATTTCTATAAGAAAGCAAGCGATCTTATTATGGGAAATAGATACTTTGATTAGATTTTGCGACGAGGAGATCTTGCGTATCTTTTTTTTCTGTTTTGTAAGGGTTCGCTAATGCTTCACCTTTACTACCTCCCGTAGGTATGTCACGTCTGTCTCGATGCCAACGATAGATATCACCATGTTCAGCAGAAAATTCAAGATTGATTCGATCAAGTTCCTTCTGAGATAACTCGAGTGAGATATCTTTTCTTGCCTCGAATTCCACTCGACCATGCACTTGGATATCGTCTGCCTTGATATGTTCATGGTCTGCTTGAATGCGGCTATCTGTTAGACTGGTTTCAAATACATTGACAATTCCAACTGTGATTAGTTGGCTATTTTTAATCTCGCTATCAGTGATACGAAGGAGATATCCATTTGACAGAATCTTGGCATTGCTGAGTTTTGCATTAGCAATTGAAAGGATACGATGGTTTACCTGGGCAGTTAGATTTTTTAAGTCTTTTCCTCTTGGTAATGAGAGAACAACTTCATCATTGCGACTAGAAATTCCGCTTGCGATATAGAGAATACCCTCGATACTAGAACCTATAGAGCGACGTGTAGTTGACTTGGTGTCAGTTATTTCAAGACTTTTCTCTTTGATAGAGTGTTGAAGATTTTCTTTTTCAGAGATGGTTGGATGATACTGGATGTGAATCTTATCATCGCTTGACTCCGTAATGACGAGCGAATGTTCTGTTAGTGAAATGTTTAGATTTTCAATATCTTGATCAAAAACGAGTTCTTCCATTCGACTTTCAAATACTGGATTTTGAGACATTGCAAGGAGGCTTCTGACACCATCTGTTTGGATCCCGATGATCATCATGGAAAAACCAATGATACTAGTAACAACACCAAAGATAAGAAATCCTTTTGTCCATTTACGCATGTCTTTCACCTCTCTTTCCTCTATTAAGAATCCATTGGATAAGTCGAAGGACTAGTAATCCAAAGAAACGGGTCACATAGGAAGTTGCTAGCAAGACTAGGGATGAAGCTCCGATAGCTAGTAAACCTCCACCAAAAATCAGAATAAAAGCAGATGTCGATTCCGCCAGAATGTAGAAGCTTTCAAATAGGAGAACAGCTCCGAGAACCATTCCAGCTGCTGATACAGCAAAGAAGGCTATAAGTACGCTGACAGCAGCGATAAAAATCCCGATGATAGCCATGAGAAGACCAATTCCGACCGGAATTCCGATAGGAGCTGCAAGAAGGGCTAGTAGAGCGATGCGTAAAATATGGCGGTCGTTCTTGCTGGAATTTTCTTCGTTGATTTTCTTATCAAGAAGTGTAGTCAGGACATCATGGGCAGCTTCTTTTGGACTTCCCAGGCTAGCGATAAGCTCCTCCTCACCTTCTGGCCCAGCATCATCAAAGAGTTCTTTGAAGTAGTCCATGGCTTCGATACGATCAGATTGAGGCAGCTTCATCAGATAGGCTTCAAGCTGATTCAAATATTCAGTTCTTGTCATGGCGAATGCTCCCTTCTATGATGCCGTTGATAGTGTCAGTGTAGAGTGTCCATTCTTCTCGAAGGACAAAGAGTTGCTCCTCTCCGATTTCTGTCAAGGAGTAGTATTTGCGCATCCGACCTTGGTATTCGCGAGAGTATGTAGTCAGATAGCGGTTGGTATCCAGTTTTTTCAAGATGGGGTAGAGGGTAGATTCCTTGATTTTGGCAATGAGTTTAATGGTTTGGCTAATCTCATAACCATAGGAATCCCCTTGTTCTAGGATGGCCAAGATGAGAAATTCAATCAAGGCCGATGATGTTGGAAAATACATGGGGCACCTCCTTTTTTAGTATGTAAAAATTTTATATATAATTATTCTACACATACATCATACATCTAAATGTAAGCCTTGTCAAGCAATATGTGTAAAATTTTTATATATAAAAAATCTCCTAGTAAAAACTAGAAGATTAGAGGCTGTTTTGCATTACTTTGAGGCAATGCTTATCTGCAATCCTCATCATAAATGGGCGGAAGATAAAAATACTTGTCTTCAATCTTGATTTTGGCACAGAGGATGCCGTTTTGATAGACATATCCGTTAAATGGAGGATAGCTATCCAAGTTTTCTAGGATATTCTCAGGCAAAGATCTGAAATTGTAATCCCTCAGAGCCCCAGAACCAATCAATCTTTCAGTTCGATAAGCCTTGATTTCTTTTTCATATTTTTTGAGAAATTCTTCTCGTTTCCTTTCAAAGAGAGCCAAATCTCCGTCATCTAACTCGTAATAGCGTTCGTAACCAGCAATCCAAGAAATATAAACACACAGTAAAGATTTTTCTATCTCAGGAGAGTAGCCAATTGTAAAGTAATTTTCTTTGTCGACCTGCCGATTTTCTACTGTGATAGTCTGTATAAAGTTAGTCATGATAATCTCCGTTTCAGGAATGAACTAGAAAGGCTTCTCATTTAAAAATCCTTTAGCTCATCAAAGATTTCTATAAATTTTTCTTTGTCCATTCCTAAATCTTTAGGTAGTAAATCTAAGATCTCGACCAGGGCATCATAGATATCCTCTCTCTCGATTGTTTCAATAAAACAGTTACGTTTGTCCATTTTATTGAAACCTTGAGTATACTCTCTTATGAGGGCTTCTATGTGTTTTATAGTGTCCTCGTTGGGGTTTTCTAGAAGCTTTCTAACACTTGCTCTAGTCTTTCTATATAGAGAGGCTGCTTTTTTTGCGTTTGCGGTTGAAATATTCTCTTGTCCATCCCATGAGCGAAATGGATTATCTAGGTTTTGGGCTAGCCATTCAGCTTTCCTCGGTTTTGTTATCCAAAGATTCAGTCCTTTGTCCTGCAGTTTTTTATAATATTTTTTGGCTACTTTAGCTGCATCTTCTGGTAAGCTACTCATCCAAAACATGCTTAATTGAGGTAAATCTGCTGGTTTTGGGATATCCTCTGCAGTAAAGCCAAACAAATCAACGGTTGAAAAATTGATTAACTCTTTTAACTCTGATAATTTATGGAAATTAAGAATATGACCAGGTTTCCCCCACAATCTCAATTCCCTAAGATTTGGATAGTTATTCAAGATTTGTGCAAAGTCTATTTCGAGGATGTTAGAACAATGGATGGCTCCCAAATCCTTTAATCCCAGCACCTTGGGTAGAGAGTTGTCAAGGTGTAATCGTAAGCTGGCTCCATGGTTTTTTACAAGTATCTGACAATTGTCGCTCATGTCTCCTAATAAGAGTAGCTCCTCCAAATCATCATTCAATCTAAGTTCCTCTACACCTGTCAAATCAATGGAAAGTCGATGTATGGATGTCTTAGAAAAATCCAGTTTTGTTTGTCCATGATTTTCAAGAACTAGTTCTGTAATAAAAGGAGTCGACTGTAAATATTCATATATATTTTTATGCCATTTAGTTAATTCTAACTTAGATAAACAAGGGAAGACCTTTAATTCTAATGCGTCTTCAAAAGGCGTCCACTCGTCATTAATATTGTGTTTAGAAATACGGTAGTCATTCCCTGCAAATGAAACCTTTTCCTTGCTTTTATCTGCTTTCTTAAATAAATCTCTTTTTTCTTTTGGGATTTCTTGCCATTTCAGTTGCCTATAAATATCGTAACCATTCCCCCAAAACATAGCATATGTGTTTGTGCTTTCGGTTGTTAATGGTGTTGTATTCCCGATAAAAATATAATTTGACGGTACATGAATATCAACATTACTCAGATGCAAGCCTCTATCCCAGTACATAAAATCTATATAGAGTGGCTTCAAAGAAGCTAGCTCTTCTTCTGTAAGAGGTTGATCTCCTGACCAGTCTAATGACAACAGGACAGCCTGAGGCTTTTTCTCTCCCTCTTCTATCTTGGTTATCTGACAAGCTATGTATTTTTTTAGATGGGTATTGTAAACACAGTAGACGTCCCCTGCTTTTGCTAGCATAAAAATTTCTCCTTAAATGTTACTACATTTTCAATAGTCTTTTTAGACTTTTAAACAAATACTTGTTTGTAATTGAGTTAAAACAAGTAAAGTTCTTTAAGATTTTATTTTAGGTAGATTTCTGGTTTCTCAATGACTGAGCCATCCTTCAATTTTGGGAGTTGAAGGATTTTATGATGCAAAAGGTTAACCTCCTTGGAAGGTTTGATTGTTAGATATTCTAGCTTTATCAGATTAATGATTGAAGTTGCGTCCTTACTTTTTAGGATACCAGTAAAAAAGTTGAAATAGCGTAACTATGGTATATCATTTAAAAAGTTAGAGGAATCTACATGGATGTTTTTAGGGGCAAAACAATCCCCTTCAATTGAAAGAGTTTCGACTTCTTTGAGAGATAAATTGTAAAGTTGTTTCCATCATGATCTTCTTTATCAAATTTAAACGATAAATCTTCCTAGGTATATTATAGCATGTTTTAGCTTAACGAAAGTCTTGTGAGGAGGCCTTTCAAACCTTTTTAAAAGAAAAAAGCCAGACAGATGTCTAGCTTGAAAAGTGAGTTTATTGTAGTAAATTCTAAAATTTTTTAAAGGATTTTATCCGCTCGATCCACCATAAAGAGGGCGATTGTCATGATGATATCAATTACTAGAAGAATCAGTACCGCTGGAACCCAAGACTGGAACATGTTAAAACTGTAACCAAAGAGAGTTGGTCCAAAGGCCGCTAGAATGTAACCACCAGTCTGGGCAAGACCAGATAATTGGGCCGTCTTTTCAGGAGAGCTGGTTTTGATGGAGAAGCAAACCATGAGGTAAGGGAAAAGAGCGCTACAGGCAGTACCAATCAAGAGATGGGCAAACAACCAATACAAGAAACTGTTGCTCGGGTATAGAAGCATGGCAATTCCTAACATACCAGCCAGAGAGATGACTGTTAACATGATTTGACGGTGACGATTTGACAAACGCGTTGTTAAACTTGGAATGGTCATGGAGAAGGGAATGCTAATTAGTGAAAAGATAGAAGCCAGAAGTCCGGCATCCGTATGAGCTAGCCCTGCACTGATGGCCATGGTTGGTAACCAGGTCATGCTGGTATAGAAGAGTAGGGACTGAAGTCCACCGAAGACAATAATAGCCCAAACTTGCTTGCTTTTTAGGATATTCTCTTTTTCTTTTTTCTCTTCATGCCCTTCTAGAAAATGATTGTGGCCATGGTTGGGGAACCAGACCAATAAGGTTAGCAGGCAGACCATGGACAGGCAGAGAATCAGCCCCTTCCAAGATGTTGCCTGAGTAATGGGTACAGAGAGGTAGGAAGCTAGTGCTGTCGCGATTCCCATAGTCGTAACATAAACCGTTGTCAGGAAGCTAATCTTTTGTGGGTAGTTTGCCTGAATCATACTAGGAAGAAGTACGTTAAAAATAGCGACACTTGCTCCGATGAGTAAGGTTCCCAGATAGAGAAGGGGAAGATTGAAGATACGAATCACTGAACCGACGGTTAAGACGAGGAGACTATAGGTGAAAAGATGCTCAAGTCCAATTTTTTGAGCCAAACGTGTCGCAAAAGAGGAGAAAAGAGCAAACATCAGGAGAGGAAGGCTGGTCAAAACCCCAAGTGAGCTGACCTCAACTCCTAAACCTTGAGCAATATCTCCCAAAACAGTTGGTAAGGCCGTAAAAGGAGCTCTTAAGACCGCTCCGATTAAGATAATTCCTAGAATAAAAAAGAGTGATCGTTTTTTCATGTGAACCTCAATAAACTGATTTTGATAACAGCTTATTTTAAGGCTTTTTCCAATAGATGTCAAGATGGTGTGAGAAAATCCGCTCCTTAGTTGAGCGAAATCATGGGGGAAAAAGAAGGATAGATTTACTAGTTTTTTTCTGGGATTCAAATAAAAATAGGAAAGTCTGGGAATTTGTGATAAAATAGTGAAAGAAAATCTATACATTGGAGAACTGCTGTGTCTGAAAATCGGAAATTTAGTGTCTTGATGTCAGTCTATATCAAAGAAAATCCTACCTTTCTAGAAGAAGCGGTAGAGAGTATCTTACATCAAACGCTTAAGCCTAGTGAAGTGGTTATCGTTGAAGACGGTCCATTGACACCTGAACTATATCAAGTTTTGGATAAATTGACAGCACAGTCAAGTATTCCAATTAAACGTTGTCCACTTGAACAAAACCGTGGCCTGGGCTTGGCACTACAGTATGGTGTTTTGCAGTGCCAGTATGACATCATTGCCCGTATGGATACTGATGATATCGCTGTTGAAGATCGTTTTGAACAGCAGTTTGACTTGATGGAAAAGGAAAACTTGGACTTGCTAGGTGGTCATATCGCAGAATTCATCGATCAACCTGATGAAATTGTTTCTTACCGTCGTGTGCCGACTAAGCACGAAGAGATTATCGCCTACCAACGTATGAGAAGTGCCTTTAATCATATGACGGTTATGTTTAAAAAAGAGATGGTTCTCAAGGCAGGTAACTATGAAGATGGGCTCTATATGGAAGACGATTTGCTCTGGCTTAATATGATTAGTGCTGGTGCTCGGACTGGGAATGTGGATCAGATTCTTTGTAAGGTACGCGTGGGAGCAGGGATGTTTGAACGCCGTGGTGGCCTTCGCTATCTTAAACTCTATCGCCAGGCACGTCAAAGAATGCACGCGCGTGGACAGATTTCTTATGGTGAATATCTGAAAAGTGTTTTAATCCAAGTTGTCGTTGCCCTATGTCCAGGCTTTGTCCGACAGTTTATCTTTTTAAAACTATTGAGAAAAAGTAAATAGCTAATTAGTTTTAAAAAATGTCTTGTAATTACTAGAAAATGTGATTTTGTGTAGGAGGATACCATTCACATGAATAAAAAAATGACAGATTATGTAATTGATCTGGTTGAAGTATTAAATAAACAACAGAAACAAGTCTTTTGGGGGATTTTTGATGCTGCCAGCATGATTTCCTCAATTATTGTTTCTTATATCTTGTTTTATGGACTGATCAATCCAGCTCCTGTGGACTATGTCATCTATACAAGCTTGACCTTCCTTTTCTATCAAATCATGATTGGATTCTGGGGGCTCAATGCTAGCATTAGTCGTTATAGCAAAATCACAGACTTTATGAAGATATTCATTGGAGTAAGTGTCAGCAGTGTCTTGTCCTATCTCCTTTGCTATGCCTTCTTGCCACTATTCTCTGTGCGTTTCATCGTTCTCTTTATCTTGCTCAGCACCTTCTTGATCTTGCTCCCACGTATTACTTGGCAGTTGATCTATTCAAGACGCAAAAAGGGTGATGGAGAAGGGGAACATCGTCGTACCTTCTTGATTGGTGCGGGAGACGGTGGAGCTCTCTTTATGAACAGCTACCAACATCCTACGAGTGATCTTGAGTTAGTGGGTATTTTGGATAATGATGAAAAGAAAAAAGGTCAAAAACTAGGTGGAATCCCAGTCTTAGGATCTTATGAACAGTTGCCAGAACTCTCTAAACGTCATCAGATTGAAAAAGTTATCGTTGCGATTCCTTCTCTCGATCCATCAGAGTATGAGCGTATCCTAAAAATGTGTAACCAACTTGGCTTGAAGTGTTATAAGATGCCCAAGATTGAGTCAGTTGTACAAGGATTGCATCCTCAGGTAGGTGGTTTCCAAAAAATCGATATTACGGACCTTTTGGGACGTAAAGAAATTCAACTAGATGAGTCACGCCTAGGCTCAGAAATTACTGGAAAAACTATCTTGGTGACAGGTGCAGGAGGTTCTATCGGGTCTGAGATTTGCCGTCAGGTTAGTCGCTTTAATCCAGAGCGCGTGGTTCTCTTGGGGCATGGGGAAAACTCTATTTATCTGATCTATCATGAATTGATTCGTAGCTTCCAAGGAATTGACTATGTTCCTGTGATTGCAGACATCCAAGACTACGATCGCTTGCTTCAAGTATTTGAGCAGTACCAACCAGCCATTGTTTACCACGCTGCTGCCCATAAGCACGTGCCAATGATGGAACGTAATCCAAAAGAAGCCTTTAAAAATAATATCCTCGGAACTTACAATGTTGCCAAGGCAGTTGACGCCGCTAAGGTACCGAAGATGGTTATGATTTCGACCGATAAGGCCGTTAATCCACCAAACGTAATGGGAGCTACCAAACGTGTGGCAGAGTTGATTGTTACAGGATTCAACCAACGTAGTCAATCTACCTATTGTGCGGTTCGTTTTGGAAATGTTCTTGGTAGCCGTGGTAGTGTGATTCCAGTATTTGAGCGTCAGATTGCAGAGGGTGGTCCAGTGACTGTGACAGACTTCCGTATGACTCGTTACTTTATGACCATTCCAGAAGCTAGCCGTTTGGTGATCCATGCAGGAGCTTATGCTAAAGATGGAGAAGTCTTTATCCTTGATATGGGCAAACCAGTTAAGATTTATGATTTGGCCAAGAAAATGGTTCTTCTCAGCGGGCGTACTGAAAATGAAATTCCGATTGTAGAAGTGGGGATTCGTCCAGGTGAGAAACTCTATGAGGAGTTGTTGGTATCTACTGAATTAGTTGATAATCAAGTCATGGATAAGATTTTTGTTGGTAAGGTTAATGTCATGCCACTTGAAGTTATCAATCAAAAGATTGAAGAATTCCGTGCCTTGCAAGGTTCAGAGTTGAAGCAAGCTATTATCGGTTTTGCTAACGAAACAACTCACATTCATTAAAAAAGAAAAAGGGTATGATTCCTAGCTTCATGTTAGAGGTAAGTGGAATCATACCTTTTATTAATAACAGCTACTCCTTTACCAATTTTTTGAACAAACTTGTCATTGTTGAATATTTATGGTAAACTAAATTTATACTATTTGAAAATCAAAGTAAATGAGGTCTGCATCGTTTGACTGTACTTAGATATGGTTTATAACGAACTTTCTAATTTGCTCTTTCATTTTCATTTCGTATGAATTAAAAAAATAGGGAGTAACTTATGATTAACGCATATAAGAATTTCTTTAAAGGTTATGTAGATTTTACAGGCCGTTCAACACGCTCAGAGTATTGGTGGATTTGGCTAGGAAATATGATTCTCCTTGTCCCTTTTTACTCAGTATATTTTAAGGCACTCGCAAATCCAAGAAATGAGGCGGCTCTTATGGCCTTGGGTGGAATTGCTATTATTTATATGATCTTCGGTATAGCACTTTTCTTACCTGGACTTGCATTGACAGTTCGTCGACTACGTGATGCTGGTTTCCACTGGGCTCTAATCTTTATCATTTTTATTCCGATGGTTGGAGCTCTTGCTCTTTTAGTTTTGTTAGCTATGCCAACGAAACAAGTAGAAGTAGTAACCATCAATGAAACTGAAGAAGTGGTAGAAGTTTCACCATTCGAAGAATCAGACAAAAACTAAGAAGTTTATGTTTTTTTACAAGTGAAACTGTTTTAGAGTTTTCTTTATATTGTTAAGCAAATATCTGACACTCCCATATCTAAAAATAGATTTGGGAGTGTTTTATAACAATGAGTCTACTTTATAGTATACAGTTGTTAAAAAGGAGAAATATCTTGTTTAGGGCTTATATAAATTTTTTAATAGGTTATGTAGATTTTGTAGGACGCTCAACACGTCCAGAATATTGGTGGGTTTGGCTGATGAATCATATCTTGTTCCTACCCCTGTATATCCTTATCTTCAATAAAGAGATAAACCAAGGTCCTGCTCTGAACTTTACTTTAGTTATATTGGTTGTCAGTATTTATGCCATTTTGGCTCTACTCCTTTTGTTGCCTACTTTAGCGTTAAAGATTCGCCGTTTGCGTGATGGAGGTTTCCACTGGGCCTTTATCTTCCTTCACTTTGTTCCAATGGTCGGACGTTTTGCTCTATTAGTTCTGCTAGCCATGCCAAGTAAGGAAGTAGAAATAGTAACAATCAATAGACCTAAAGAAGTTGAAAGCGAAGAAGTTTCCCCTTTTGAATAATTGGACGAGTACGGGGAATGTCATTCTCCTCATTAAGATCAGACAAAAAGCTCCCAAACCTAACTTTTAGGCTGGGAGTCTTTTGTTTAACGTTTTAATTGTAGATGCTGTAAAATGTCTGCCGGGTGGTGAGCAATCCAGTCAGGATTATAGCCCATGAGGTCTTTCTCCTCACCGAATCCCCAGGTTACCGCTAGTTTTTTAATGCCAGTTTCTTGGGCACCAATCATATCAAACTTGGTATCTCCGATAATAACGACTGTTTCGGGCGCTAGATGATGAGTTTCCAGAGCCTGACGAATGACATCAGCCTTGTGTAGGGCTTGAGGGCTTGAACCATAAATGCCATCAAAGAAGTGGTCAATCCCAAAATTGCTAGTCATGTCAACTGCGGTTGGTGTATTCTTCGTAGTAGTGATATAAAGAGGATAATGCTCAGCTAGTTCTACGAGTAAATCTTTGATATGTGGGAAGAGTTGGGCTTCGTAAACACCCTTTTCCTTATAATAAGAACGATAGAGCTGGATGGCCTGCTCTATCTGCTCAGCTGGTAAACAACTAGCAAAGCTGGTTTCTAGTGGGGGCCCCATAAAACCTCGAATGGTTTTGGCACCAGGACTAGAAACTCCAAGTTGGTCAAAGGTATAGGTGAAACCATTATGGATACCGATAGAACTATCCACTAGCGTTCCATCTAAGTCAAAAAAGATAGCAGATATAGATGACATTGATTCTCCTCATAATGATGAAATTATTCGCCGAAGATTTCTTTTTGAAGGCGACGACCTGTAGGTGTGGCAGCGAGTCCCCCTTCAGCAGTTTCACGAAAGGCAGTTGGTAAGCTAGATCCTACTTGATACATGGCGTCAATGACCTCATCAACTGGAATTTTTGATTCGATACCAGCCAGAGCCATATCGGCTGCGATGAAGGCAAAACTTGCTCCCATGGCATTCCGCTTGACGCAAGGAACTTCAACCAAGCCTGCAACTGGGTCGCAAATGAGACCAAGCATGTTTTTGATAACGAAGGCGATAGCCTGGCTCGCTTGATAAGGTGTTCCGCCTGCAGCTAGAGTTAGGGCAGCGGCACTCATGGCTGAAGCTGAACCGACTTCGGCCTGGCAGCCACCTTCGGCTCCCGAGATAGAAGCGTTGTTAGCAATCACGAGTCCAAAAGCACCTGCAGCGAATAAGAAGTCTAGTTGTTGTTCATGAGTTAAATCCAACTTTTCAATAGCAGCAGTGAGAACGGCTGGAAGGCAGCCTGCACTACCAGCAGTAGGTGTTGCACAGACCAGTCCCATCTTGGCATTGTGTTCATTAACGGCGATAGCATTACGGGCTGCGGACAAGACAGTAAAGTCTGATAGGGTCTTTCCTTTTTTGATGTAGTGGTCAAGCTTGGCAGCGTCACCACCTGTCAAACCGCTACGAGATTTCTTTTCACTAAGACCAAGCTCAACTGAAGCTTTCATGACTTCAAGGTTGCGTTCCATGAGAAGGAGAACTTCTTCACGTTCACGACCAGTCAATTCAAACTCGGTCGTAATCATGAGTTCCGCAACATTTCCTTTAAAATCAAGTTCGGCTTGTTGGACTAATTCTTTGATAGAGTAAAACATATTTTCTCCTATTGAAAGAAATTGACATTATGCAAATGAGGAATTTTACGAATCTCTTCGATAGATTCATCACAGTTGCGACTATCAACTTCGATAATCATAATGGCTTTCTCACCAGCTTTTTCTCGGGTTACATTCATTTGGGCGATGTTAATGTCAAAGCGAGAGAGGGCCTCTGTTACGTGAGCGATCATACCAGGAACATCCTGATGAACGATGATAATGGTAGGAGTGTTCATGTTGAGGGATACGGCAAAGCCATTGAGCTCTGTCACCTGGATGTTACCACCGCCGATTGAAATTCCTGTCACACTGATAGTCTTGTGCTCATTCTTAACAGTGATTTTCGTAGTATTTGGGTGAGGGGCGTTACTGTCTTTCTGGATGGTCCAGACAATTTTGATGCCACGCTTGTGGGCAATTTCTAAACTATTTGGAATTTCTGGATCATCTGTGTCCATTCCTAAGATTCCAGCGACCAGGGCTAGGTCAGTTCCGTGCCCGCGATAGGTTTTTGCAAAAGAATTAAAAAGCTGGAACTCGACCTCGGTTGGAGTATCGTCAAAGATAGAAGAGACGATTTTACCGATACGAACAGCTCCTGCCGTGTGACTACTAGATGGGCCAATCATGACTGGCCCAATGATATCAAAGACAGATTGAAAACGAAGTGATTGCATCTGTTTCCCCTTAAAAAGATTCTTAACTCTATTATATCAAAGATTAGATGCAAGCGCTCAATTCCATGATAAAATATCTAAAATCCTCATAAAGCCTATAAAATCAAGCCTTTTGTAACAAAAAGAGGCTATTTAAGTGAAATAAAACATAGTCTTGTAACATTTCTACATAAAACCGTCAAGAAACAGTAATAATAGTAGGGTATGATGGAAATATAAGAAAGAAGGAGAATCTTTTAATATGAAATCAACAACTAACAAAATTAAAACAGGACTTGTAGGAGTAGCAGCAGCGCTTGCTTTCCTTGCACCATCACTTACTTTTGCACAAGAAACAACAACTTACACAGTAAAATCAGGTGACACTCTATCAGGAATCGCTGAAAAATACAATACAACTGTTGAAAAATTGGCAGAAAAAAATAAGATTAAAGATATTCATTTGATCTATGTAGACCAAGTATTGGTGATTGATGGTGAAGCACCAGCAACTTCAACTACTTCAGCTGCGACAGCAGAAGCTCCAGTAGCAGCACCTGCAGCTACTGAAACAACAACTTATGAAGCACCAGCAGCAAGCGTAACTGTAGCAGAAGAAACTGTTGCTACAACAGAAACTTCAGCATCAACTTCAACTGTAAGCGGATCTGAAGCAGAAGCTAAAGAATGGATCGCTCAAAAAGAATCAGGCGGTAGCTACACAGCTACAAACGGACGTTACATCGGACGTTACCAATTGACAGATTCATACTTGAACGGTGACTACTCAGCAGAAAACCAAGAACGTGTAGCAGACGCTTATGTAGCAGGACGTTACGGTTCATGGACAGCTGCTAAGAACTTCTGGCTTAACAACGGTTGGTACTAAGAACTGACGAACAAAATAAGATGCAAAAGTCGAGGGATCTCCTCGACTTTTTTTATATTTCCTTTGCTTGATAACAGGTCTCTACTTCCTTTTTGAGGTGAGATAGCATTGAGGTTTCATCAGTTAACTCCAGAAGGGAGAAGCCCTTTTGAATAAGATGATCCTTACTAGTGCAAATACCTATTCGAACATAAGTGATTGCCAAAATATCGTATCTTTTCTTTTTCTTGGCATCCTCTAGTAAGGTGTAGCAGATTTGTTGACAGGTATTTTTATCTTGATTGTACAAGTAGATGGTGGACAGATTGAGTAGGATTGTCATTCGTAATTCATATAAATGTCGATAGTTTTTATATTCTTCCAAGCGCTGCAAGATCTTTTCAGTGATGAGGTGGAGGTGTTCGATGGGAAAGCTAAAAAGTATGGTGTTGAGGATTTTTAGGTCGCTTTCATACCATGTATCTTGTTTTTCAATTTTTTCCCAAAGCTTTTTGACCGTTTGTTCCACTTGGATTGAAAGTTGTCCTGTTCCATGTTGACGGATATAAATGACAACTTCCAGCATATCTTTGATTTCCTCTATAGGGAGATCGTGATGGATCTTGAGATAGTCTTGGCATGTTTCAAATAAATTGATTAGACTACTGGTACCAAAGATGGAACTCGTATTGAGATAGGTTTGCATGATTTCTGTCCGTTGACTCGGCTGATAGAGATGGCAGATGTATTCAAACTCTTCAAAACTCATATTGATTTGACGGAGAAGAAACTCCATATTTTCATATTTGGGAGTTGCCTTGCCACTTTCAAACTTGGAAAGGCTGGTTCTTGAAAGGACATTTCCACAGACCTCTTCTTGGGTCAATCCTTTTGACTCACGTATGTCTTTATATACTTTCCCGAAATCATAGCGCATGATGTTCTCCTTTTCGTGAAAAAAGTTAACAATAAATTGAATTCTATTAAACATATTGTATCATAAGAATATAGAAAGTAAATAAGAGATATCATGTAGCTAAAAAATAATAGATTGGAGGTTGTTTCAATGCGTAAAAATAAAGATCTATTTCGGGTAATCATTGTCTTTGTGGCAGGGGTTGTTTTGATTCTAGCAACCCCAGTGTTATTTAGAGTTGTTATAGAACTACTGTCAAAATAAAATCTGCATTGATTAGATTCATTAGGATTTAAAATCATTACATGAGAGCTTCTGGATAAATTTAATTTGCTGTAAGATTTGCTTATTTCATCAATTGCTTTTAGTTAGAATCCTGATTTTTCATTTACCATATTTATATTCATAGAAGTTCTAATCAAGACATTAAAGTGGATATCATGAGAAGAAAATAAGAAAGGTGATTTTATCTATAGTAGGTAGAATCTAAAAAATAAATTATGATTCATTTAAAATTTTATATCAAATCCGTTCTTTGTTCATTGGTATTTTTTATCCTTTTAATTCTTTTTATTAAAAATATATATTACCCTGCTCTAAAGATAACTATTGAAGTTATTATGACGTTTTCGATAGGTAGTCTTTGTTATGCCATTTTTTGTAAAACAAATCGAGCTGCTTTTCTGCCAATTTCGGTTGTTTTATTTTTGCTGACTCTCTATTTGCTAGGAGTATAGTGTTTTAGCAGGAATTTTGTCAGTTTGCATTTTTTCTTGGAGAAATTCTGACGATTGAAATCTTAGTGTCTTTAAGTGGAGTAAATTTGCTATCAAGATTTTTCAAAAAAAAGAGAAGTCAATAGATTTGTTAGTGGATTATAAAGATGAAAGGTAAAATTGGGATAGTTAAAATGAAACATTTTTTTGCAGGAATTGGTGAGATAAGATTTATTAGTTATCTATTGTCTCTATGTGTAGGACTAGCCCCTCTTTTTCATATATATGTTATAGGTTCTGAAATGAGTTTTGTGAAAATAGTATTATCTATTTTGGGAATTATATTTGTTTGTATTTTAACTATTGCTCGAATTTATAGGAGTTTTTTCTATAAAGAATAGTTTGGAATGAAAAAGTGTTTTATGCCAAAGGTTGGTAGATTATCAGCCTCTTTCTTGTCTTCTCCAACCAAGCATGTTATAATGAAAACTGCTCAAACGACCTTCAATCGTTAAGCACACACGACCTTCAATCGTGGATAAACGAATAGATGGGAGAACTACCATGAGTGATAACTCTAAAACACGTGTTGTCGTGGGGATGAGTGGTGGTGTTGATTCGTCGGTGACGGCTCTTTTGCTCAAGGAGCAGGGCTATGATGTGATCGGTATCTTCATGAAGAACTGGGATGACACAGATGAAAATGGCGTCTGTACGGCGACCGAAGATTACAAGGATGTGGCTGCGGTGGCAGACCAGATCGGTATTCCTTACTACTCTGTCAACTTTGAAAAAGAGTACTGGGACCGAGTTTTTGAGTATTTCCTAGCGGAATACCGTGCAGGACGCACACCAAATCCAGATGTGATGTGTAACAAGGAAATTAAGTTCAAGGCCTTTTTGGACTATGCCATGACCTTGGGTGCAGACTATGTAGCGACGGGGCATTATGCTCGAGTAGCGTGTGATGAGGATGGCATCGTTCACATGCTTCGTGGCGTGGACAATGGCAAGGACCAGACCTATTTCCTCAGCCAACTTTCACAAGAACAACTCCAAAAAACCATGTTCCCACTAGGACATTTGGAAAAACCTGAAGTACGAAAAATAGCTGAAGAAGCAGGACTTGCGACTGCTAAGAAGAAAGACTCGACAGGGATTTGCTTTATCGGAGAAAAGAATTTTAAAGAATTTCTCAGCAATTACCTACCAGCCCAACCTGGTCGTATGATGACTGTAGATGGTCGCGATATGGGTGAGCATGCAGGCCTTATGTATTATACGATTGGTCAGCGTGGAGGACTTGGTATCGGTGGTCAACACGGTGGGGATAATGCCCCTTGGTTCGTTGTCGGAAAAGATCTAAGCAAGAATATCCTCTATGTCGGCCAAGGTTTCTACCATGATTCGCTCATGTCAACCAGTCTTGAGGCTAGTCAAGTTCATTTTACTCGTGACATGCCAGAGGAATTTACGCTCGAATGCACGGCTAAATTCCGCTACCGTCAGCCTGACTCGAAGGTAACGGTTCATGTCAAAGGAGACAAGGCAGAGGTCATTTTTGCAGAACCGCAACGCGCCATTACACCAGGACAGGCAGTTGTCTTTTATGACGGTGAAGAGTGTCTCGGTGGTGGCTTGATTGACAATGCCTACCGTGATGGCAAGGTTTGTCAATACATTTAAAGATGTTCTAAGAGGAATGAGAATGTTTCAATTTTTTAAGAAGAAAACGCCTAAAAAAGATAAGATAATGACTCTTTCGGACTATAAAAAAGAGTATTTGAGGGAGAAAACGACAGAGTCGATAGAGGCCTTGTTTAAGGAATTGAAGCAGGCTAAAGTCTGGGTTCCCTTCAATCCTTCTCTGATGGATGGGAGTGACGGACAAGAAGGTGCTCGCCTAAAGCCGGATATTCTGCAAAAGGGAGATGACTACTTTTATCCTTGCTTCTCAGAAACTCAAGACATCCCCAAAGACTATTACGACCGCTTTTCTTGGTTGCAATTATCTCTTACGGACTGTTTGTTTGCAGCGGAAGGGATAGAGAGTTTTCCTGTGAGAGGGATTGTTCTGGATGCTTTCTCTGACCCAGTTGAGATTGACCAAGGAGCTTTTGAAGCAATTCGCCAATCATAGTACATTTAGATTGACAAATGTTCTCATTTTGCTACAATAATAAAAGCAATAGAAATGATGGTCAAAGCTCATGGATGTTGCAGGCTTTTTTGTCCTGCACTTCTTTGGAGTTTTGACTGTTTTTGTGTCGTTTAAGGGAAAGGATAAAAATGACTCAACAAGACTTTCGGACAAAAGTGGGAAATACTGTTTTTGGCGTTCGGGCGACAGCCTTGATTGTCCAAAATCACAAGCTTCTAGTTACCAAAGACAAGGGCAAGTATTACACTATTGGTGGTGCGATTCAAGTCAATGAGAGAACGGAAGATGCGGTAGTCCGTGAAGTGAGGGAAGAACTGGGTGTCAAAGCTCAAGCTGGGCAACTAGCTTTTGTAGTTGAAAATCGTTTTGAACAAGACGGTGTCTATTATCACAATATCGAGTTTCATTATCTAGTGGATTTGCTTGAAGATGCCCCGTTGACCATGCAGGAAGATGAGAAAACGCAACCCTGTGAGTGGATTGACTTGGACAAGCTTGAGGATATTCAGCTGGTTCCAGCCTTTTTAAAGACAGCCCTACCAGATTGGGACGGACAATTAC
The DNA here is from genome assembly GCF_000259525.1 of Streptococcus sp. SK140. Classification (NCBI taxonomy): domain Bacteria; kingdom Bacillati; phylum Bacillota; class Bacilli; order Lactobacillales; family Streptococcaceae; genus Streptococcus; species Streptococcus sp. SK140. The sequence continues at coordinate 94,894 of NZ_AJML01000024.1, forward strand.
GACACATCCATCTTAACGAATAGGAGAGAAAATGATGGTTAAGCTTATTGCCCATGTACTTGTTCATAGTGGTGGTGATTATTTACTCATTCAGCGTTCGGAAATTAAAAGAGGACAACCCAACGTTTATCCGACTTACTGGGATATTCCTGGTGGCGGGGTTGAAAAGGGTGAACTTCCGCGAGATGGAGCTCTTAGAGAATGCATTGAAGAAGCGGGAATTAGGCTAGATAGCAGTTCGCTCAAACTTCTTCACGAAGATAGTCAACTGGATACCTCTAAGGATACTGTCTTTACTCGCTTAGTTTATAAGGCGGAGTGGGTTGGGGAGAAGCCAATTATCAGATTAGATCCTGAAGAGCATACACACTTTAAATGGGTTACTATGGATCAAGCTCTAGAGGAGGAGAAGTTAGTTCCTTATTTGCGAGAAATTTTTGAAAGGTTAAGAAATGACTTATAATTTTACGGAAGAATACGATATCATTGTAATCGGAGCGGGACATGCAGGGGTAGAAGCATCCCTGGCAGCCAGCCGTATGGGCTGCAAGGTCTTGCTTGCGACTATTAACATTGAAATGTTGGCTTTCATGCCATGTAATCCCTCTATCGGTGGTTCTGCCAAGGGGATTGTCGTGCGTGAAGTGGATGCCCTTGGTGGCGAAATGGCCAAGACCATTGACAAGACTTACATCCAGATGAAGATGCTTAACACTGGGAAAGGTCCAGCTGTTCGTGCCCTTCGTGCGCAAGCTGACAAGGAACTCTACTCTAAGGAAATGCGCAAGACCGTTGAAAATCAAGAAAATCTCACCCTTCGTCAAACCATGATTGATGAGATTTTGGTGGAAGATGGCAAGGTTGTCGGTGTGCGTACAGCGACCCATCAAGAATATGCTGCCAAGGCCGTTATCGTGACCACAGGGACTGCCCTCCGTGGGGAAATCATCATCGGAGATCTCAAGTATTCATCAGGACCTAACCACAGTCTGGCTTCTATTAACCTAGCTGACAATCTCAAGGAATTGGGCCTCGAGATCGGTCGTTTCAAGACAGGAACACCTCCACGTGTCAAGGCTTCCTCTATCAACTACGATGTGACAGAGATTCAGCCAGGAGACGAAGCGCCTAATCACTTCTCATATACTTCACGTGATGAAGATTATGTCAAAGACCAAGTGCCATGTTGGTTGACTTACACCAATGGTACCAGCCATGAGATTATCCAAAACAATCTCCACCGTGCGCCTATGTTTACAGGTGTGGTCAAGGGAGTGGGGCCTCGCTACTGTCCGTCAATTGAGGACAAGATTGTGCGTTTTGCGGACAAGGAACGCCACCAACTCTTCCTAGAGCCAGAAGGTCGCAATACAGAAGAAGTTTATGTCCAAGGTCTCTCAACCAGCCTTCCTGAGGATGTGCAACGTGACTTGGTACATTCCATCAAAGGTTTGGAAAATGCAGAGATGATGCGAACTGGTTATGCTATCGAGTACGACATGGTCTTGCCTCATCAATTGCGTGCGACTCTGGAAACCAAGAAAATCTCAGGACTTTTCACAGCTGGTCAGACAAATGGTACATCAGGATATGAGGAAGCTGCTGGTCAAGGGATTATCGCGGGTATCAATGCGGCTCTGAAAATCCAAGGCAAGCCTGAGTTGATTCTGAAACGAAGCGACGGTTATATCGGAGTGATGATTGACGACTTGGTAACAAAGGGTACCATTGAACCCTACCGTCTCTTGACCAGTCGTGCTGAATACCGTCTCATCCTCCGTCATGATAATGCCGATATGCGCTTGACTGAGATGGGACGAGAGATTGGGCTTGTTGATGATGAACGTTGGGCACGCTTTGAGATCAAGAAAAATCAATTTGACAATGAGATGAAACGCCTAGACAGCATCAAACTCAAGCCGGTCAAGGAAACTAACGCCAAGGTTGAAGCGATGGGATTCAAACCATTGACTGATGCAGTCACTGCCAAGGAATTCCTCCGTCGTCCAGAAGTCTCTTACCAAGATGTGGTTGCCTTCATCGGACCTGCTGCTGAAGAGTTAGATGACAAGATTATCGAATTGATTGAAACAGAAATCAAGTACGAAGGTTACATTTCAAAAGCCATGGATCAAGTTGCCAAGATGAAACGCATGGAAGAAAAACGGATTCCAGCCAACATCGATTGGGATGATATTGACTCGATTGCGACTGAGGCTCGCCAGAAGTTCAAACTCATCAATCCAGAAACCATCGGTCAAGCTAGCCGTATTTCTGGGGTTAACCCAGCAGATATCTCTATTTTGATGGTGTATCTGGAAGGTAAAAATCGTAGCATTTCAAAAAACTTAGAAAAAAAGGCTGACTAATACTCAATGAAAATCAAAGAGCAAACTAGGAAGCTAGCCGCAAGCTGTACTTGAGTACGGTAAGGCGACGCTGACGTGGTTTGAATTAGTATAAAGACAAAGTGCTGAATTCTCTTTTAGGGAATTCAGCTTTTTTGATAGAATCGTCCTCTATTTTCGAATAAAGAGAAAAGGAGGAATGATTATGCTGACGGTAGAAGAAAAAAATTTTTTAGACCACTATAAAAATGCTTCCTATCATCGTTTTTATGAGATTGAGCGCTTCGCTAATCTCTGTCAAAAGTTAGACAAATGGCCACCACAGGCTGACAAGCTCTAGACTTTTTGATATACTAGAACAAATTAAAACATAGGAGAGAATGAATGAACGTATATGGCAGATTAGAAGAGGAACCAACTCCATCTTGGACGGGAATTCAGGATGATTTAGTTGGAAGAGAGGAGCGCTTCGAGGATGATTCAAGTCCGTTTGCTCCCTTACCATTATTTAAGATCCTAATCTGGAGCACTCTAGTTGTACTTGTATCTGTAGTTCTTCCTTTTTTGCTAGGACTAACTAGCTCAGAGCAGGCACAAGATTTTTATATGGGATGGGCGATGCACCAGGGTGGAGATATCTACACAGACTATTTTGGAACGAGTGGTCTTCTCTATTACTTTTTACAGTATCTAAGCAAGGGTAGTATTTTGTTTGCAGCCTTTACTTGGCTTGCTCTAGTGGGTGCTGGGATTTTTCTTTTCCGTTCAACTTATACCTTGACGGAGGAGAACAAGCAGTCGCAACAAGTATTGACTATCTTTTATCTTCTTGCTGGAGGACTTAGCTTTGGCGGTGGCTATGCCACCATTTTGGCCCTTCCATTCCTATTTTACGCTCTCAGTTTAGTAACAAGGTATTTGGTAGAGTATAATCATGACAAAGGTTTTGTGCGTATTGGGATTAGCCTGGCTCTAGCATTTTTCTTTGCCCCTCTAGTCACAGCTCTATATGCTCTGGTCTTGTTCTTTGCTTTGTTAGCCTTTAATATCGGGCGTGGTCGCTTGATTCATGGACTCTATCAATTCTTTGCAGCTGGTCTTGGGTTCTCACTTTTCTTTTATCCAATTGGTTACTATACGGCTTATAATGGGAGTTTCGGGAATGCTATTAGTCAAATTCTCTATCCAGTAGATAGTTTGAAGTTTATGTCCGATCCGTTCTTGCTAGACAACCTCCTTTTTTATGGATTGTTAACAATTGGTCTTGGAGGATTAAGATTCGTATTTACAGGGCTTTTCCAGTCTAAGCCAAGCAAGCAATACGTCTTATCTATTTTTGCTTCAGTAGCAATCCTATTGTTACTAGGATTGGAAATTTTCTCTACAGAACCGATTCACGGTAGTCGTCTAGCTACTTTTCTTCCTTTCTTGTCCATTCTTCTATTGACTCACATTCGAACTGGGGAATTAGAAGGAGCCAATCGCCGTAGAAGACATCGAGAAGTACCTTCAATATGGGCAATATTTCTTCAGGGTAATGTCTATTTGCCAGTGTTAGCTTTGGCCTACCTATTTTTTGCTCCTCTGGTAGCTCGTTATGTTCTTCACTCAGAACAATATCAAGAACGAACTCGTATAGAAACTACGGTTAAAGGACAAACACAGGCAACAGATCGTATTTATATATGGGATGATCTTACTAATGGTTATAAGACTAGTGAACGTTTAGCAGCTAGTCAGTTGTTATCACCAAAATTATATACTGGCCTTGATGCAAATCGTAGCAAACTTGTCAATGATTTACGTGATAATCAGCCTAAAGTGATTGTGGTCAATACCAAAACAGCTCTCTGGACAGAAGTAGAACAGCTTCTGGCAGAAAGTTATCAACCAGTTCAAAGTGAATTCAAAGACTTTAAACTTTACAAATTAAAATAAAATAATCAATATCTAGTGTAAATTTTATGAAAATATGAATTTTGCTACTAGATATTGATTTTTATTTTTATAGTGATATAATACTTTAAGAAAGAAAATTTAAGAAAAGAGCCTGGATATGATTGTATTAGAAGAGAAAACAAACCCTGATCCAACCTTATTCGTCGAAAAGCGTGACGGTAGACGCGTCATTTTTGATGTAGATAAGATTGACAAAGCCTTGCACAAGGCTGCGGAAAAAGTCATGGATGTAACCCCCTTGGTCGAAAAGCGTCTTAATACTCTAGTTGAACGTATTGTAGAAGAGATTCATAGTCGCTTTCCTCAAGGTGTAAAAATCTATGAAATCCAAAATATCGTAGAACATGAGTTATTGGAAGCTAAAGAATATGCCTTGGCAGAGGAATATATCACTTACCGAACTCAAAGGGATTTTGAGCGCTCAAAAGCAACAGATATCAACTTCAGTATCCATAAACTTCTCAACAAAGACCAGGCAGTTGTCAATGAGAATGCTAATAAAGATAGTGATGTTTTTAATACCCAGCGTGATTTGACGGCAGGAATTGTTGGAAAATCCATCGGTCTTCAAATGCTTCCTAAGCATGTAGCTAATGCCCACCAAAAAGGGGATATCCACTATCACGATTTGGACTATAGCCCTTACACCCCGATGACCAACTGCTGTCTGATTGATTTCAAGGGCATGTTGGAAAATGGTTTTAAGATTGGGAATGCTGAGGTAGAGAGTCCGAAGTCTATCCAAACTGCGACAGCGCAGATTTCACAAATCATCGCCAACGTTGCATCAAGTCAGTATGGAGGCTGTTCAGCAGACCGTATTGATGAAGTCTTGGCTCCTTATGCAGAAAAAAATTACCAAAAACACCTCAAAGATGCTGAGGAATGGGTTCTACCTGATAAACGCGAAGAATACGCCTGGAAGAAAACTCAAAAAGACATCTATGATGCCATGCAATCTTTAGAGTACGAGATTAACACTCTCTTTACATCAAATGGGCAAACACCCTTTACTTCCCTTGGTTTCGGTCTAGGAACCAATCGTTTTGAACGCGAAATTCAAAAGGCAATCCTGAACATTCGTATCAAGGGGCTTGGTTCAGAACACCGTACAGCCATCTTCCCTAAACTCATCTTTACTCTTAAAAGAGGTCTTAACTTAGAGGAAGGCTCTCCTAACTACGACATCAAGCAGTTGGCTCTTGAGTGCGCAACTAAGCGCATGTATCCGGATGTTTTATCTTACGATAAGATTGTCGAGTTGACTGGTTCTTTCAAGGTACCGATGGGTTGTCGTTCTTTCCTTCAAGGATGGAAGGATGAAAATGGAGTAGAAGTCAATTCTGGTCGGATGAACCTAGGTGTAGTGACGGTCAATCTTCCTCGTATCGCTCTTGAATCCGAAGGAGACATGAACAAGTTCTGGGAAATCTTCAATGAGCGTATGAATATCGCAGAAGATGCCTTGGTTTATCGTGTGGAAAGAACCAAGGAAGCCACTCCAGCTAATGCACCAATTCTTTATCAATATGGAGCCTTCGGACGCCGTCTTGGAAAAGAAGAAAGTGTTGATCAACTCTTCAAGAATCGCCGTGCAACTATTTCTCTGGGCTATATCGGCTTGTATGAAGTGGCGACTGTCTTCTTTGGTAGTAATTGGGAAAACAATCCGGAAGCCAAAGAGTTCACCCTTGATATTATTCGCGATATGAAACGTCGCGTAGAAGAGTGGTCTGACCAATATGGTTATCATTTCTCTATTTATTCGACACCATCTGAAAGTTTAACAGACCGCTTCTGTCGCCTGGATACAGAGAAATTTGGCTCTATTCCAGACATTACTGATAAAGAATACTACACAAATTCCTTCCATTATGATGTACGTAAAAATCCAACTCCTTTTGAAAAATTGGAGTTCGAGAAGGTTTATCCAGAAGCGGGTGCATCAGGTGGCTTTATCCACTACTGTGAGTATCCAGTTCTTCAACAAAATCCAAAGGCCTTGGAAGCTGTTTGGGACTATGCTTATGATCGAGTAGGTTATCTAGGAACTAATACTCCGATTGATCGTTGCTACAAGTGTGATTTTGAAGGAGATTTTGATCCAACTGAGAGAGGTTTTGCATGTCCTAACTGTGGCAATAGTGATCCTAAAACAGTAGATGTTGTTAAACGGACCTGTGGCTATCTTGGAAATCCGCAAGCGCGTCCGATGGTTAATGGACGTCACAAGGAAATTGCTGCGCGTGTCAAACATATGAACGGTTCTACTATTAAAACAGCAGGGCATGAAGTAAGAAATTAGAAAGAGATAGAATGGGCAAATATCAATTAGATGATAAGGGCAAGGCCTTGGTACAACGATTCCACGAAAAACATTCAAAGGGTGGAGTCAATAAAAAAGACCGAGTGGCTAGCCTAAGAGAGCAATTTTTAAATAAGAATAAGAAAAAGTGAGAGTCCGCTCTCGCTTTTCTCTTAGTTGGAGGTAAAGATGATATTACGCAGACCAAGATTGGCAGATAAGGAAGCTGTTGTAGATATGATAGAGGAGTTTGAAGAGACCCAATCGACCCACAATGGCGGATTTTGGGATATTGAGAATTTCTCTTACGAGGACTGGCTAGAAACTGGCCGAAATAAAGAAATGGGAATAGGATTGCTGGAAAATCGCGTTCCATCAATTCAGTTCGTTTTGTTTGATGAATCAGGCCGTGCTTTAGGTTTTTTGAATCTACGGCTGAGACTAAATGAGGGCTTGCTGAATCATGCTGGCCATATTGGCTATTCTATCCGCCCTTCCGAAAGAGGCAAGGGCTACGCCAAGGAAGCTCTCCGTCAAGGTCTACAAGTGGCTAAAGAAAAGAACATCCATCGTGCTCTGGTGACTTGTAGCGCAGAAAATCCTGCCAGCCGAGCTGTTATCTTAGCTAATGGTGGAGAGTTGGAGGATGTTCGAAATGGAACGGAGCGCTATGGATAGAGTTGGAGTAGAAAGCATGACATGGAATACACCAAAACCAGGCGAGTGGAAGAGTGAGGAGCTTAGTCAAGGGCGTATCATTGACTATAAGGCTTTTAACTTTAAACAGTCGATGTTGTTAAACGGACTTGTGGCTATCTTGGAAATCCGCAAGCGCGTCCGATGGTGAATGGACGTCATAAGGAAATTGCTGCGCGTGTCAAACACATGAACGGTTCTACTATTAAAACAGCAGGGCATGAAGTAACAAATTAGAAAGAGATAGCATGGGAAAATATCAGTTAGACGATAAGGGGTAAGGCCTTGGTTCAACGATTCCACGAAAAGCATTCAAAGGGTGGAGTCAATAAAAAAGACCGAGTAGCTAGCCTTAGAGAACAATTTTTAAATAAGAACAAGAAAAAGTAAGAGTCAGCTCTCGCTTTTCTCTTAGTAGGAGGTAAAAGGATGGAATTACGCAGACCAAGATTGGCAGATAAAGAAGCAGTTTTAGAGATGATGGAAGAGTTTGAACAGACTCAATCAGCCCACGATGGCGGATTTTGGGATGTTGAGAATTTTGTTTATGAAGAGTGGTTGGAAAGTAATCAGAATCATGAAATGGGGATTAATTTGCCTGAAGGGTGGGTGCCTGATATTCAGTTAGTTGCTTTTGCAAAAGATGGTAAAGCAGTTGGATTCCTCAACCTTCGATTGCGTCTCAATGACTATTTGTTGGAGGAAGGTGGACATATTGGTTATTCTATCCGCCCTTCCGAAAGAGGTAAGGGCTACGCCAAAGAGTCCCTCCGCCAAGGTTTACAAATTGCCAAGGAAAAGAATATCCATCGGGCTCTGGTGACTTGTAGCACAGAAAATCCAGCAAGCCGAGCTGTTATCTTAGCTAATGGTGGAGAGTTGGAGGATGTTCGAAATGGAACGGAGCGCTATGGATAGAGTTGGAGTAGAAAGCATGACATGGAATACACCAAAACCAGGCGAGTGGAAGAGTGAGGAGCTTAGTCAAGGGCGTATCATTGACTATAAGGCTTTTAACTTTGTGGATGGAGAAGGGGTGCGCAATTCTCTCTATGTAGCAGGCTGTATGTTTCACTGTGAAGGTTGCTACAATGTAGCTACCTGGTCTTTTAATGCAGGAATTCCTTATACGCCAGAATTGGAAGAACAAATCATGGCAGACTTAGCCCAGCCCTATGTTCAAGGATTGACTTTGCTAGGAGGAGAGCCATTCCTCAATACAGGTATTCTTTTGCCCCTTGTAAAACGCATTCGAAAGGAATTGCCAGAAAAAGACATCTGGTCTTGGACAGGATACACCTGGGAAGAAATGATGTTGGAGACGCCTGATAAACTAGAACTTTTATCCCTGATTGATATCCTAGTCGATGGCCGCTATGATAAGAGCAAACGCAACCTTATGTTGCAGTTCCGTGGCTCTTCCAACCAACGGATTATCGATGTGCAAAAGTCTCTTCAAAGTGGAAAAGTAGTTATTTGGGACAAGCTTAATGATGGGAAGCAGAGTTATGAACAGGTGAAGAGAGAATGAAGAAAAAAGAGTTAATAGAAAGACTAGTATCAGAAATAGAGTCGGGAAAAATAAAAACGCTAGGTATCTACGGCCATGGAGCCTCAGGAAAATCAACTTTTGCTCAAGAATTGTACCAAAAACTTGATTCACAAAAGGTAAATTTACTAGAGACAGATCTCTATATTACTTCGGGACGACATTTAGTGGTACCTAAAGAGACACCAGACCAAAAGGTGACAGCATGTTTACCAGTAGCGCATGAGCTGGCAAGTTTACAAAGAGATATTCTTGCTCTGCAAGCGGGTATGGACATCTTAACAATTGAGGAACCCTGGAAGGCTAGTGAAGTCTTATCGGGAGTAAAACCAATTCTGATAGTCGAAGGGATGTCTGTAGGTTTTCTACCCAAGGAACTCTTTGACAAAACCATTTGTTTCTACACAGATGAGGAGACTGAATTAAAGAGACGTCTAGCTCGAGATACGACTGTGAGAAATGGTGATGCATCCATTATATTGGCTAGTCAGCAGATGAGACGAGAGCAGTATCTACAATACTATAAAGAAACCGAGTCAAGAGCTGATATCTTGGTAGATCAATCAGATGATAAATTTCAAATTAAAACTAACATTATATAGAAGAAAAGACAGATAATCTAGCACTTAAATATGAAAATTTATTAAAATGGAATAAGAAAACAGTTTCATCTAAAAAATTTAAAAAAACCTGTCAAATCCCTTGCAATCGCAGGGGCTTTGTGTTATTCTATTATGGTGCTGTAAATTACAGCTTTAGCTTTGATGCAAGAGGTTGCGACACGCTCGGTTGCATTGCCACGCAACGCGCGTCGGTTTTCTTGTGGAGCTAGCCTATTATCTTAAATAGACGAAAAGGAGAAAAAGATGGCAAACAAAAAAATCCGTATCCGTTTGAAAGCTTACGAACACCGTACGCTTGACACAGCGGCTGCAAAAATCGTAGAATCAGCTACTCGTACAGGTGCACAAGTTGCGGGTCCAATCCCACTTCCAACTGAGCGTAGCCTCTACACAATCATTCGTGCGACTCACAAATACAAAGACTCTCGCGAACAATTTGAAATGCGTACACACAAACGTTTGATCGATATCGTTAACCCAACTCAAAAAACAGTTGACGCTTTGATGAAATTGGATCTTCCAAGTGGTGTAAACGTAGAAATCAAACTTTAATTTAAAGCTTGATAACTTGAGCATAAAAAACGCTCGTTAAAAACTTTTTGAATAAAAAATATAGAAAAGGAACTATTTTCTCATGACAAAAGGAATCTTAGGGAAAAAAGTGGGAATGACTCAAATCTTCACTGAAGCTGGCGAATTGATCCCTGTAACAGTTATTGAAGCAACTCCAAACGTTGTTCTTCAAGTTAAAACTGTTGAAACAGACGGATACAACGCTATCCAAGTTGGTTTCGATGACAAACGCGAAGTATTGAGCAACAAACCTGCTAAAGGACATGTAGCAAAAGCTAACACGGCTCCTAAGCGCTTCATTCGTGAATTCAAAAACGTTGAAGGCTTGGAAGTTGGTGCTGAGATCACAGTTGAAACTTTCGCAGCTGGAGATGTTGTTGACGTAACTGGTACTTCTAAAGGTAAAGGTTTCCAAGGTGTTATCAAACGCCACGGACAATCACGTGGACCTATGGCTCACGGTTCTCGTTACCACCGTCGTCCAGGTTCTATGGGACCTGTTGCACCTAACCGCGTATTCAAAGGTAAAAACCTTGCAGGACGTATGGGTGGCGACCGTGTAACAATTCAAAACCTTGAAGTTGTACAAGTTGTTCCAGAAAAGAACGTTATCCTTATCAAAGGTAACGTACCAGGTGCTAAGAAATCTCTTATCACTATCAAATCAGCAGTTAAAGCTGGTAAATAATAAGGAAAGGGGAATACAGTCAAAATGGCAAATGTAACATTATTCGACCAAACTGGTAAACAAGCGGGCGAAGTTGTTCTTAACGATGCAATCTTTGGTATCGAACCAAACCAATCTGTTGTGTTTGATGTCATCATCAGCCAACGTGCTAGCCTTCGTCAAGGAACTCACGCTGTTAAAAACCGTTCAGCCGTTTCAGGTGGCGGACGTAAACCATGGCGTCAAAAAGGAACTGGACGTGCTCGTCAAGGTTCTATCCGCTCTCCACAATGGCGTGGTGGTGGAATCGTCTTCGGACCAACTCCACGTAGCTATGCGTACAAACTTCCTCAAAAAGTTCGTCGCCTTGCACTAAAATCTGTTTACTCAGAAAAAGTTGCTGAAAACAAATTTGTAGCCGTTGATTCTCTTGAATTTACAGCTCCAAAAACTGCTGAATTTGCAAAAGTTCTTGCAGCTTTGAGCATCGATTCTAAAGTCCTTGTTATTCTTGAAGAAGGAAACGAATTCGCAGCTCTTTCAGCTCGTAACCTTCCAAACGTGAAAGTTGCGACTGCTACAACTGCAAGTGTTCTTGACATCGCAAATAGTGACAAACTTCTTGTTACTCAAGCAGCTATCTCTAAAATCGAGGAGGTTCTTGCATAATGAATTTGTATGATGTTATCAAAAAACCTGTTATCACTGAAAGCTCAATGGCTCAACTTGAAGCAGGCAAATATGTATTTGAAGTTGACACTCGTGCGCACAAACTTTTGATCAAGCAAGCTGTTGAAGCTGCTTTCGAAGGTGTTAAAGTTGCAAATGTTAACACAATCAACGTAAAACCTAAAGCTAAACGTGTTGGACGTTACACTGGTTTTACTAACAAAACTAAAAAAGCTATCATCACTCTTACAGCTGATTCAAAAGCAATCGAGTTGTTTGCTGCTGAAGCTGAATAATCTAAGGAGGAAATATCGTGGGAATTCGTGTTTATAAACCAACAACAAACGGTCGCCGTAATATGACTTCTTTGGATTTCGCTGAAATCACAACAAGCACACCTGAAAAAACTTTGCTTGTTGCTTTGAAGAACAAGGCTGGTCGTAACAACAACGGTCGTATCACTGTTCGTCACCAAGGTGGTGGACACAAACGTTTCTACCGTTTGGTTGACTTCAAACGTAACAAAGACAACGTTGAAGCAGTTGTTAAAACTATCGAGTACGATCCAAACCGTTCTGCAAATATCGCTCTTGTACACTACACTGACGGTGTGAAAGCTTACATCATCGCTCCAAAAGGTCTTGAAGTTGGACAACGTATCGTTTCAGGTCCTGAAGCAGATATCAAAGTAGGTAACGCTCTTCCACTTGCTAACATCCCAGTTGGTACTTTGGTCCACAACATTGAGTTGAAACCAGGTCGTGGTGGTGAATTGGTTCGTGCTGCTGGAGCTTCTGCTCAAGTATTGGGACAAGAAGGTAAATACGTTCTTGTTCGTCTTCAATCAGGCGAAGTTCGTATGATTCTTGGAACTTGTCGTGCTACAGTTGGTGTTGTCGGAAACGAACAACATGGACTTGTAAACCTTGGTAAAGCAGGACGTAGCCGTTGGAAAGGTATCCGTCCAACAGTTCGTGGTTCTGTAATGAACCCTAACGATCACCCACACGGTGGTGGTGAAGGTAAAGCACCAGTTGGTCGTAAAGCACCATCTACTCCATGGGGCAAACCTGCTCTTGGTCTTAAAACTCGTAACAAGAAAGCGAAATCTGACAAACTTATCGTTCGTCGTCGCAACGAGAAATAATTTAAAACTAGTCGCTTAAGCAACTAGGAAATTCCGCCAGCTCGGTAGCGCTCCTTGTGAGCGCAAGCCGCTGTGGTACAAAATTTAAAGGAGAAAATATAAAAATGGGACGCAGTCTTAAAAAAGGACCTTTCGTCGATGAGCATTTGATGAAAAAAGTTGAAGCTCAAGCTAACGACGAAAAGAAAAAAGTTATCAAAACTTGGTCACGTCGTTCAACGATCTTCCCAAGTTTCATTGGTTACACAATCGCAGTTTATGATGGACGTAAACACGTACCTGTTTACATCCAAGAAGACATGGTAGGTCACAAACTTGGTGAATTCGCACCAACTCGTACTTACAAAGGTCACGCCGCAGACGACAAGAAGACACGTAGAAAATAAGGAGAACATAAATGGCAGAAATTACTTCAGCTAAAGCAATGGCTCGCACAGTACGTGTTTCACCTCGTAAATCACGTCTTGTTCTTGACAACATCCGTGGTAAAAGCGTAGCCGATGCAATCGCAATTTTGACATTCACTCCAAACAAAGCTGCTGAAATCATCTTGAAAGTTTTGAACTCAGCTGTAG
>NZ_AJML01000025.1:0-34263 GCF_000259525.1 Streptococcus sp. SK140
CCCCAAAAGTTAGATTTTTTCTGTCTAACTTTTGGGATGCAGTTCAAAATAGTTGTTGCTTTTTTATGTAGATGGGATTGTTATCCCAGATTTTATCGTTTATTTTTCAACTCGTGATTTGTTGGCAATATCTGCAAGAATCAATTCTACAAATGCATCTACCGGCATAGTTTCAGTTTCTTTTTGACCATAACGGCGAACGTTTACAGCCTTCTCTTCCATTTCCTTGTCACCAACGATCAATTGGTAAGGAATTTTTTGAGTTTGAGAAGCACGGATCTTGAATTGCATTTTTTCATTGCGTTCATCCACATCGGCACGAACACTACGGTCACGTAGTTTCTTAGCTACTTCCCAAGCGTAGTCCACGTGTTTTTCGTTAGAAACTGGGATAAGAGTTACTTGGTGTGGGGCAAGCCATGTTGGGAAGGCACCCTTGTAGTTTTCAATCAAGATAGCTGTGAAGCGTTCCATAGTTGAGATAACACCACGGTGAATCATAACTGGACGGTGTTCTTCACCATCAGCTCCGATGTATTTAAGGTCGAAGCGTTCTGGAAGCAAGAAGTCAAGCTGGATAGTAGAAAGAGTTTCTTCTTTACCAAGGGCAGTCTTAACTTGGATATCCAATTTTGGTCCGTAGAAGGCTGCTTCACCTTCAGCTTCAAAGTAGTCAAGTCCCATGTCATCCATAGCTGATTTCAACATACGTTGAGCATTTTCCCACATCTCATCGTTATCAAAGTACTTGTGAGTATCTTGAGGGTCACGATATGATAAACGGAAACGATAGTCAGTCAAGTTGAAATCTTCGTAAACGTCGATAATCAATTGAAGTGTACGTTGGAATTCATCTTTAATTTGTTCAGGTGTTACGAAAGTATGACCATCATTAAGTGACATTTCACGTACACGTTGAAGCCCTGTAAGAGCACCAGATTTTTCATAACGGTGCATCATACCGATTTCAGCAATACGGATTGGCAATTCACGGTATGAGTGAACGTGGTGTTTAAAGACCTCAATATGGTGAGGACAGTTCATTGGACGAAGAACGAATTCTTCACCATCACCCATATCCATAGTTGGGAACATATCTTCACGGTAGTGATCCCAGTGACCAGAAGTCTTGTAAAGTTCTACTGAGGCAATTGGTGGAGTGTAAACGTGTTGGTAACCAGCGGCGATTTCCTTGTCGACGATGTAGCGTTCCAATTCACGACGGATAGTCGCTCCATTTGGCAACCAGAATGGAAGTCCTTGACCAACTTCTTGAGAAATCATAAAGAGATCCAATTCTTTACCAAGTTTACGGTGGTCACGTTCTTTAGCTTCTTCACGCATTTGAAGGTAGTTCTTCAAGTCTTTCTTGTCAAACCAAGCTGTACCGTAGATACGTTGCATCATAGCGTTGTCGCTATTTCCACGCCAGTAAGCACCAGCTACGTTGAGAAGGTGGAAGATTTGGATGCGACCTGTTGATGGAACGTGTGGGCCACGGCAAAGGTCTACATATTCACCTTGACGGTAAATGGTCAAACCACCTTCGTCTTCTGAGTGTTCTTCAATCAATTCCAATTTGTATGGATCGTTTTTGAAAATTTCACGCGCTTCATCCTTGGTCACTTCCTCACGGATTGATGGGAAGTTTTCTTTAACGATTTTCTTCATTTCTTCTTCGATACGAGGAAGATCTTCGTTAGAGATTTGACCAGCTTGGTTATCTGTATCGTAGTAGAAACCATCTTCGATAGCTGGACCGACACCCAAGTGAATATCTGGGAAAAGGCGACGAGCTGCTTGAGCGAACAAGTGAGCTGCTGAGTGACGCAAGATTGGAAGGGCATCTTCGTGATCAGGTGTCACGATTTCGATGCTTCCGTCTTCAGTGATAGCACGAGTTGTGTCAATGAGTTTGCCGTTAAATTTACCAGCAAGAGCTTTTTTAGCTAGGGAATTGCTGATAGATTGAGCAATTTCAAAAGTTGTAACGCCAGATTCGAATTCACGAACAGCGCCATCTGGGAAAGTAATTTGAATCATGATTTTCTCCTTATATTGGTTATCCATTATTTCTAAAGTAGAAGTGTTTCCCTATTTGCAGTTTTAAATCAAGAAAAACAAAAAGCGACATCCTAAAAAGGACGTCGCAACGTGGTTCCACCTTCATTTATGTACAACAAAAACTGTTGACACCTCTGATTGGCTCTAACGTGGCCACCGTTTTATGTTTGCATAAAAGTCAGTAGAGTAGTATCAGTTTAGGCTTCCTATGCGTTCTCAGCAACCACGCACTCTCTAAAAGAAAGATTCTAAGTGACTTGTCTCTATGCATTATTATAGCATGATTGCGAGATTTTTCAAGGATTTTGTGAAAGTTTTTTGTTTTTCAGTTTTTGAACCAGATACCTGATAGTGGCACCAATAACTGTACCTAGTAGAATAAGAATTTCATAGGCTAGGAAATAAACAATGATAAATTCTCTGAAAGGAATGATAGTAAATCCATAGAGCAAGCAACTACCTAAAAGCCAATGTAGTGAAAAACCAAAACGGTAGCTATAAAGAAGAGAGACTATAAAAACTACAACAGGCGAAATGATGAATATATTTAAAAGATAGAGCTCCGTTAGTTTTGGATTCTGTAATAGTAGTATAAATAATCCATAAAGTGGACAATAAAAGAAAAATACGACCAGATAGTAGGGGAGATATTTGAACAATTTACGCATGGTAATCACCTCGTTATAAAACTATCAACTTAGATATCCTTCCTATGAATATTATAGCATATTTGCAGTAAGAATAGTAAATCAGTTGACAAAGAAGTTAGTTATTGGTAGAATAGAAATTGTCGTAAAGACAAATAACTTCTTCTTGGTTACAGGCATGCCAACCTGTCACTCGGATGAAGCCAAATAAAAAGGAGAAACATCATGGCAATCTCAAAAGAGAAAAAAAATGAAATCATCGCACAATATGCACGTCACGAAGGTGATACAGGTTCAGTAGAGGTTCAAGTTGCTGTCCTTACTTGGGAAATCAACCACCTTAACGAACACATCAAACAACACAAAAAAGACCACGCTACTTACCGTGGATTGATGAAGAAAATCGGTCGCCGTCGTAACTTGCTTGCATACTTGCGTAAAAACGACGTTAACCGTTACCGTGAGTTAATCAACTCTCTTGGACTTCGTCGCTAATTCAAGATACAAAGGCCGTCAAAAGCACAAAGCAAAAATAGGAAAATTGACGAAGAAACTTCAGTTTCTAGGAGATTTTATCTTTTTTGCCAAGTGCTTAGGCCGTGTTCAATTGAGCACATCTTGAAATAAGGCTACTCGATTGAGTAGTCTTTTTTTATTTTTGTCACCTTACCTCGATATACTCAAGTATAATCTTCGGTTACGGTTCCTAGCACTGTAAGGTAAAATAAACCAGATCTTCTCCCTTAGGTGTATTATCACCCAGCAGTCGGATTTTATATTTATAAATGAGTAGTTATCAGCTACTCATTTTCTTTGTTTACATTTCCAATAAAGTTGTAATGAATATCAATTTTAATAATTCGGTTACGTTTCGTGCCTTCTGGTTTATGAATCACAATTTTATCAATCAGAACATTCAAAATCTCGGTCGTCAGTTTCTCGATATGCGTGAATTTCCGAATCCGCTTAATAAATTGCTCAATATTCTGGCTATCGGCTTCATTTTTGCTCAATTCGGATTTCAAGTTACTTAAAACTTGATTTAGTTCGTTTTGTTCTGCTTCATAATTTTGCGTCATTTTCATAAAGCGTTCATCAGATACTTTGCCCAAAACATTGTCTTCATAGAGTTTTTGGATGAGCTGGTCAATTTCTTCACAGCGTTTTTCCTTTTCCAAAACGACTTTTCGTTGTTGGGCAGTTTTTCGGCTGGATTCTATTTCGAATCTCTTTTGAAGTGAGTTAAAAAATCCTGTTTCATCTATTTGAATCTCCTCAATCAAGTCATTTAACTCTCGAAGAACTAAAGCTTCCAGTTCAACTTTTCGAATATAATGGGGATTTTCACAGCGGTCGAAGGTTTTGGCATATTTCGAACACTTGTAATGGTCTAAATTTCGTCCATTTTTATCGTGAGCACAGAAGTAATGCTTCGAACCACAAGTGCCGCAAAATATCAATCCTGCAAAGAGATTTTCGTGCCCTTTTTCAAAGCGTGGCTTGGATAAAATGCGTTTGTGTTGTCGCATTTTTTGCACAATATCGAAGGTTACTTGGTCGATAATCGCTTCGTGGGTGTTTTCAAAGATAAGCCAGTTTTCTTTGGGATTGTAAATTTTCCTTTTATCTTTAAAAGAAATCTTGGAAGTGCGGTGATTTACGGTGTGCCCCAGATATTCGGGACGTTGTAGGATTTTTTCAATAGTTGCAACTTGCCACGCATAGCGACTATAGCTAATGACATTAGTTTTATCTCCTACACTTAATCTGCGATAAGATGGCGTCTCAACCTTGTCGTGTTCTAAACCTCGAGCAATTTGTTTTAAAGATTTACCCAATTTAACCTCTTCGAAAATTCGCTTTACAATTTCTGCACCAACTGGGTCAATCAGCCACTCTTTTGGATTATCGGGATTTTTTCGATAACCGTATATTGCCACAGTGGTTAATCGTTCTCCAGCCTGTGCCTTGGCTTTTTGCACGGCACGAATCTTCTTAGAAGTATCTCTCGCAAACCATTCATTAAACAGGTTGCGAAGAGGGAGTAGGTTGGCGTCATTATCGCTTTGCTTTAGGCTGTCGTAGCTATCATTTACCGCAATACACCGAACATTGTTTTCAGGAAAAGTCATCTCTAACAACTGTCCAGAAAACAGATAGTTTCGAGCAATCCGAGATAAATCCTTGGCGACAAAATTGCGAACTTTACCAGATTCAACTAGCTCCAGAGCCTTTTGGATGGCTGGACGGTTGAGAGTCACTCCACTAATTCCATCATCAATGAAGTAAATAGGGTTCGGCAGGTGTTCTGCTTCGGCGGTATTTTTCAAAACCATTTTTTGGTTAATAATTGAGTTGCTATCTCCGAGATTACCGTCATCTTGGCTAAGCCTGCAATACAAAACGCTAATGTCGGTTAAGTCCTCAAACTTCACCTCCGTCCAATCTGGAATCTGCCTTGTTAATGTGCTGTTTGTCATCGTGTCTCCTTTCAATGCACTCTAACCCATGGACAGGATACCTCGAAAGGGCGAAGAAGTCCAGTGTTTGGGGGCTATTTTTCCTGCAAAATCAGCTTTTCCAGCAGCTCTTTCAAACTTTTCGAACCGCCAAACTTTCGGCTAATCCTAAATGTTACTCGCCCAATTTTGGTAATTCGTTCTTTTTTGCTAATCATCTGTTCGTCCTCCAATCCATTCACTAAATTCCTCCAATGTCAACACTTGAAACATTGGCTGAAAATTATTCAACTCATTTTCTAACTTTCTCGAAATCGCCTCTTTTCGCTTCTCATCTGGCACAACCCACAAAACCAAAGGGAAGACACCATGCAATTCTCGCTGTTCAATGCCTGTTTGGTAGTAGGCGATGTATTTTTTACACTGGTTAGCCACTCGATTTAGGCTTTCGGTCGCCATATCGATTTCGCAAAAATAACTGTCCTCGTATTCGCCCAAAACCAGCTGGGCAAAAGCATCAGGTTTGAGAAAAATCTTCTTGCCCGAAAAGGTAGCGTAGGTGCGGTGGCAGGTGGGTTCAAAATCGAACCATTCCAGCTGGATTTTGCCAGCTTCTTCCAACAATTTCAGAAAAACATACGCTTGTGTCACCGCCAGCGTGTGTTCCAAGTGGTGGGCGGTGGGTTCATACTTATTTTTAAAGCGTTGTGGACGGTGTAATGCTTTCAACCCTTTTATCGTTATATACCAAACGAAACTACCTGAACCTGCTCGCACGCCACCGATTCGCCGTTCGAGGTGATTGATGAGTTGGCGATTTTTGATCTGGTTTAAAAGCAAGTTAGCTCTTCGGAAAGCAGTTCGCGAATGCTGGCTATCCTGAAAATAGAGGGCAACAATCTGCTTGGTGGTCGCATAACGGCACTGGGCGAGTAGGGTTAAAATCTCTCGTTCTTTTTCCGTTAGTTCAATTTTCTCCATTTTGTCCTCCTCGCTTCTTCCGTCCTAAGTTTTCGGGCGGCGTTTCATCTTTCTTGTTTTGAAGTGGGATATTTTCGAAATTGACTAAATCGTCGCCGTAGCGTTCCAAACTTTCGGCATAAAGTTCATCAATTGGCTGAGCATTTTTCGAAAGAGGCAGACTTCGCCCTGAAACCCACTTGAAGTAGTTGTAAAAAATCGGCATTTGGGCATAAAAATGAAAAGGGGCGAGGGTCATAAAATCTTCGAAAGTGAGTTCTGGAGCTTGGCTGGCAAGTTCCTTAGCTTCGTGGTGTTCCAGCGTGAAAATGATTTTACTGCGACAATTACTCAAAATGCTGGTACGGAGAGTTGGTGGCAGTTGCGTCAGGTGCTGGCTGGCAAGAATGTAGCCCACTTTCATCGAACGAGACACCGCGAGGGCATCCTCCAAATCCACAGGGAGCTTAAGGAATTGTCCCAGCTCATCAATGTAAATGGGCAGGAAAGGGCGATTTTCGGGGGCGAGACGGGCTTGGTGGAGGGTTAGCTGGTAGATGTAGTTGGTGATAAGTGACCCTATAAATTTAGCGTTTGTCGCCCCAATCTGCCCTCTGTTGAGGTTAACCAAGACTACTTTTTTACTGGTGAAAAGCTCCATCAGGTTAAATTTTTTCGAAGTAGAGGCAAGCATGGCTCGCAGTTCTTTTCGAAGCAAAAGCTGACGGATTTTGTTTAACACTGGCGAGATTAACACCTCACGGTTGGCATCGCTTAGCTGGTTGTAGCCCTGCCAGAAATCCAAGATAAAAGGGTCGGAAATCTGACTTAATAGTTGATTTCGAAAGACAGGATTGGTTAAAAACTGAGGTAATTGGGATAAATTAGAATTTTCAACTTGTGCCATCACGGTTAAGGCGTGGCTGAGTACATCAACCGTGCGAATACCCCAGTTGTCGCTGAAAAGTTCTTGAAAAAGATTGAGCAACATATCCGCCACCAGCTCAGGCGAGGTGTAGCGAGTCAGGTCAAAGGGGTTGAGACCGATAATTTTGTTGCTGGAGCTGGGGTCGATGATAACCAAATCCGCTCGCCGTTCTTTTGGAAAATGAGCCAACACTTCTCGTACCAAATCGCCTTTTGGGTCAATTAACAGCGTACTTCTACCTACCTGAATATCTGTTAAAATGAACTGGGCGAGTAGGGTAGATTTCCCGACACCCGTTCCACCTAAAACCAATAAATGTTGAGTGGCGTCTCGAGGTAAAATCTGTAGCGGTTCGTTTTTGATACTTTCACCAAACTTTCGAACAGGCACATCTGGCACTTTATAGCCCAAAGGCAGGTGGAGAATTCTGGGGTGAATATTGGTAATCCCAGCCAGCTCGCCTTCGCCAATCGGGGCAAGCCAAAAACTGGCAACCTCCTGCGAAGAAAGGGTGAGCGGAAAAGCCCACGGAATTTGAAGCTTATTCACTTTCTCGCTTGAAATCGGGGTGAGAAAAAATTCGACACCGCTGGATTCTAACATTCGAAAGGCTCCTAAAACGGTATGGTATAGCTCATTTTTGCGAAAATGGCTATCACTTCGCACGCCAATCCGTACATCTGCTTGAAACTGGGCGTGGCGGAGTTTTTCCCGAATCAGCTTATCGGCGTCTTTGGAAAGCTTTGGGATATTCCCAGAAATCCACTGCCACCAAGTAGCGTTAAGGTGCGACAAATCCCGAGCCAGCGGTTGTGGCGGACGCGACTTGCCCACCACAACCTGCACGCAGATTTCCTCCAATGGTTTGAGGTGATGGCACAGTGCTAAAAAGGAACGAGTGAAATTTTCAACGCCGTCTGTTTTGAGGCTAAAATGATTGCGCTTGATAGCTACACGCCAAGATTCTTCGGCTGGTTTTCGCAAGTTAGATGATATTTTAGAAAACTGAATATCATTTGAAACCTGCAACATTTTGTGTAAATATGGCATGTCCAGTGGGTCGCTGAGAAGCAGATATCGCACCTTATTTTTCATTAAACGAATCTCTAAAGCAAAGGGTTGGCGTCTGGTGTAGCCAGACAAGCGCACCATCAAATCCAGTATATCTTGAAATTCCACGGGGCGAGTGTAATCCATCTCGAACGCTTCAAAATTTGTTGGGCGTTTCATCGGTTCACCTCCAATCTCTTTTGTTTTTCCAGTAGCGAAAGGCAAGCATTCCGCCACCAATGAACAGAACCAGCAGACTCAAAGGTAGGGCAATTTCGATTAGGCAGTGAACCGCCCGATTGACCAAATAAGCCAGCAGAACGAAAAGCAAGGTGTAGCCAACTATTTTTTGCACACTTCATCATCTGCCTTTCTGTAGTCAATGGGATTTTTAGAATATTGAGGAACGGGATAGTGAGAGATAATAATGTCGCTCTCAACTTCATTACCCCATATAGCCCATTTTTTATTGGAAGACACGGGTCGCCTTGCAAAGAGCTCCAAATAATCTGGTTCAGAGCAGCGTTCGATGATAGCAAAGAGTTCCTCGGGCTTATGGCTATGGTCTTGTTTGGGGAAGAATCCCCAATTCATTTGACCTTTAAACTTGATAGGAGCTTTTCCACGAGTAGCGAAAATGACATGCTCGGTGGAATTTCGTAGGTAAGTTCCCAGGCCGAGCGTTGGCTTGACCCAAGTGAAAATACTTTTTGGCTCAAATCCCCACGCCCGAATAATATCGTAAGATTCTTCCATATAAGAGTTGGAAGTCCAAAACCAGAGATGGGCGTTGTCTGCAGCGATGTCCTTGATGGGCATATTGCGGATTTCCTCGTGGCTCATCAGGTTGTAATGCTTGCAGGCTCCGTAGCTACCCGTTTGGTTCTTCATATAGGGAACATCAGCAAGGATGGTTTTGAATTTCTTTGGTTGAGTTGGTTGTGTCATTTTAAAATCCTTTCTGTTTGTGACGCTCCGAGCATACCAGAAACCGCTAGCAAAAGGGAGCATAAGCAGTTTATGGATTAGGAGCGATGAGAATGGTGCTGTATCTGTTAAGGTGCTATCATATTGCTGTTTTGTTCGGTGATGTAAAAATTACTTCACTTTCGAAATTCTTTGAATAGTTCCGCCTGAGCTGATAGGAATGCCTCATTGACGGCTTGCCTTTTTTCGAGAAATTGAGCTAGTTCAATTTCTTCCTCGGTATAAACTGGAGGCAGAGTTGTTGGCTTGGTTTGAGGTTCGCCCTCAGCTTGTAAAGCAAGATACACCACGCAGGCAATCACACCAGCCACAAAGCCCAGAGCTACCGTAACGATAAGAGGGATAAGGAGTTCGTTCATAGCTAGACCTCACTTAATTTGTTCAGAAGCCACGAGTGTGAACATCTTGATGATGAAATCCGTTCGCTCTTTGGCGTGGGGAGTTCTGGCAAGAATGTCCGCCTCGAGTTTCGAAAGGTCACCAAGCTTATTGAGGATGTCCGCCGTCAGAAGCTGATTCTTCTGAAGAACAGCCATTTCTTTGGACAGAGTTTTTGCGACCTCCAGCTGAAACGGATGGGCAAGTTGTGGCATGATGTCGGTTTGTTTGGTTTCTTGTGGAAGCATAGTTTTTCTCCTTTATTCTTTGATGAAGTGTGTAGCAGTTATTCGCCTATAAGTGAGTCCTCCTTTCTCTACCACGCCCGAGCTCTGGTGTGATATAATGTTGTTAGCTAACTGATGGTTTAAGTATATCACCGACTGATTAACCTGTCGTTGTGAAAAAAGAGCCTAAAGTTGTGGTCACAAGTTGGAGGAGGAAAAAGCTATGGAGTTTATTCGATTAGGAACTTTTTGCCAAATTATCAATAGTTCACTTCTTGAGAAAATAAATTCTGATTTTGAATTTAAGAAAAACCAAGAAAGTGTCGTAACAATGATATTGCGTATCTTGTCTTATGATTCAAATGATGAGTTGGATAAAAAATACAATGGGGAAGATGGCGAGAAAGTATTGGATAAACCTTACTGCAGTAAAATTTGTAAGGGAACGGAAAAAATCCATTTATCCCTCCTGCAATTTCTACAAAAAGATGATTATATAGAGCGAATTTCAATTGTAGAAGGGCAGTTTTCAAGTATTGCAAGCGATGACTACTTTTCGAAATCAGTCGCTTGTCGTAAAATATTAGAGCTTTTTACTTCTCCAACTTACAAGATTATTGAATTCATTGAAAACCCTAACATTGAGAATCGCTGGGAAATTGATGTCAACCAGTTGGAGGAACTCTATAAAAATAAGGAATATGACCGATTTTTAGCGATTTCTTTGGTATTTATTGCCACTTATATCTCGAATTTAGATAAGAAACACCAACCAGAACTTCAGGAAATTGCTTCTTTGCCAGAGGTCTCAAGTGAGATGTTTGATTCTATTTGTCGTGGCAGATGTTTTGACTCTTTTAGACGCAAAATCCGCATCATTCCACGCAAGGCAACAAAAGATTTTCTTATCAAAGGTGAAACTGTTTTTGAATCGAAGTTTGTTAATCCAAGGCTGATGGAAGACGGAAAATTGACCTATTCTTTCTCTTTCGAAACAAAAGAGGAGGCTGAAAATCATCATTTGAAGGTTACAATTAACGGAGAAGAGTTGGAAGTTCACTCGAGACTCGATACAAGTTACGACAGCGTCTACCCCTACAAACTGATTCATTCCGTTCACGATATACCACTTCAACGCTACTACGAAGTAAAATTAGAAGTGGAACAAATCCGCAAATGTCCTGTTTTTCAAACCTCTTATCGTTTGACTGCACCGTGCAAAAGTTTTAAAGTTGATGTTAGTGTGATTGGTGAAGATAAAGACGATTGGGTAACTTCGTTTAATATGTTTTCGCAAGCCAAATATCGTGATTCTAAACGCAATCGTATTAACACGATACCTGGTAGCAATGCGGACAGTGTTGATATCAACCAGTGGATTTCAGAACGAACGGGTTACTCTTTAAATGTTCGTCCTAAAAGAGACAAATGGCTGGATTATATTCCAGATATTGACAAAACATAAATATTAGTGTATAATAAAACCATAAAATTTAATATTTTCGCAACTTTCCAGAGAACTTCTGAGAATAGTTAATCCCTTGCGTTCGGTAGAAAATGAAACAATCTACCGAGCAAGCGGTAGAAATCTATTTTTAGAGGTAACTCAGATGTATTCAAAACGCTACAAACAAATCATTTGGAATGATACTGCAGCTAATCCTTACTCAAAGGAAAATCTTGCTCGTAGATTATTAACTTATACCGACGATGCCGAGAAAATTCAAGCATTAACGGGTTTTAACGAGAAAAAGCAAGAAGCTTTAAGGGGGAAGAATAGTCAAGCAATAAAAGCTTTTGATGATTTTATTCTTCATACGATGGAGTGTCAAAATCAAGGTATTGATTTTAGAAGTTCCAGAAACGGAGCAGATTTAGACACTGCTGTGATGGAAGTTTTATCTTTGACTGAAGAACAGTATATTTTGCATAAACAAAATATACTAAGGCGTTTAGAGCGTGAACGAAATAAGCGTTCCGTTTAATCTCAAGACCTATTATGGGTCTTTTCTTTATTTTACGCATGAATATTGCTTGGATAATTCATTCAAATATGATATACTCGTTACTGTAAAAGGAGATGGATGCCTAAATGTTGAAAACACAAGAAATTGCTGATAAATACGGTATAACAAGACAGACATTGAATAATTGGATGCAAAAGGGAATAATTTCTCAACCTCGAAAGAATAATCGTTCTGCTTATGAATGGGAAGAAGAAAATGAAAAAGAGATTGTAAGAGTAATTTCAGAAGAAATTCCTGCAAAATATTATGTTTCAAATAAAGAGACATTGAAAATTGGAAATCGACGCTATCTTGGAAGTAAACAAAAGATGCTCGATTTCATATTAAAGACAGTATCAGAAAATATCGGAAATATCGACAGTGTAGCGGATATATTTGGTGGAACAGGTGTTGTTGCAGACCTATTCAGAAAACAGAATAAAAAAGTTATAGTAAATGACATACTCTATAGCAACTTCGTTTCCTTTCAAACTTGGTTTTCGAATGAGGATGTAGATATTGATAAAGTTTCTCAGATAATTGACGAGTTAAATAATTTATCCCCTAAAAAGGGGTATGTTTCTAAGAATTTTGGTGGTGCATATTTTTCTGAAGAAAATGCTGGAAAGATTGACTCAATTCGCGAAGAAATTGAAAAATATAAATCAGGCAATCAGAGAGAGTATTTCATGTTACTTACTAGTCTACTCTATGCTATAGATAAAGTAGCTAATACTGTAGGTCATTATGATGCTTATAGAAAAAAAATGGACTCAAATAAGAAAATATATTTAAGAGTTCCTGAGTACAATAAAAATGATTGCAATAAAATCTATAATGAAGATGCTAATAAATTAGTTAAAGAAATTTATGCAGACCTTGTTTATATTGACACGCCATATAACTCACGTGGTTATGAAAATGCCTACCATGTTTTAGAAAATATTGCTGAATGGAAAAAACCAGAGGTAGAAGGTGTAGCAAAGAAGGCAGTTAATCGTTCAGAAAAAGGTTCTGACTATACAAAAAGTAAAGCCCCTCAGGCTTTTGAAGATTTGATTCTAAACATTGACGCTAAATATATATTGGTTAGCTATAATAATATGAATAAAAAGGGTAATTCACGCTCAAATGCTAAAATTTCAAATGAAGAAATAATTGAGATTTTATCGAAAAGAGGCAAGGTTCAGGTATTTGAAACTAATTTCGCACCTTTCACAACAGGTAAGTCTAACATTGAAAATCATAAAGAACTACTTTATTTATGCACCATCTTCCCTGATAATAGAAAAGAAGAAAAGTTAATAAAAAGTGCTCTTAACTATACTGGAGGAAAGTATAAGTTGCTTCCTCAGTTGTTACCTCTTTTCCCTGAAAGCTATGATAATTTTATTGACTTATTTTCTGGTGGAGCAACAGTTGCAGTTAATCTCTCTAATATTAATAAATCAAATAAGAAAAAGTATATCGTCAATGATATAAGCAAGGAAGTAATCGATTTTTATAGATATTTAGAAAATCAAAAAGATGTAACGGTATTTTTGAATAAAGTAGAGAAAGCTATAGAATTCTATAAACTTTCGAATACACAGAAATATAGCTACGATTACTACGGTGTAAACAGCTCTGCAGGACTGGGTTCGTATAATAAAGAGGCTTTTCTAAAACTTCGTCAAGATTACAATAAGAAAAATTATAATAAATTTGATAAGGAAGTGTTATTTTATCTATTAATTGTATTTGGTTTTAACAATCAAATCAGATTTAATAACAAAGGAGAGTATAATCTTCCTGTAGGTAAGCGTGATTTTAACGCTAATATGAAATCTAAACTAATTACGTTCATTCAAGTTTTACAAAATTACAATTTTATTATCCAATCTTGCGATTTTCGTAAAACTATAAATCAAGTAAATAAAGGAGATTTTGTATATGCAGACCCTCCTTATCGCATTACTACTGCCGCTTACAATGAAAATGGTGCGTGGACATTAAAGGATGATTTGGATTTGTTCAAGTATTTAGATAGCGTGAATGATAAGGGAGCCTATTTTGCTCTTTCTAATGTTGTCATTCATAATAATAAAGAAAATAAAGAATTGGTGAAATGGGCTTCAAAGTATAATTTACACGTATTGGATTACCATTACAATAATAGTAATTATCAGTCTAAGGCAAAAATGAGTAATACTGTTGAAGTCTTGATTACAAACTATAATTCGAAAGGTGATATATGAGGCTAAAAGAGTCAACAAGCATTTTTAATATGGGTGATACGAGTATTCGTGTTAAAGAAGTTGTCCCTATCTACAAACAGATTTTAAAAACTCTTCAAAAGCATAATCAGTCAAATCAGAAATGGAACAATGAAAGCCAAGCAAGTTTTTATTCATCAGTTTTAAGTGATTTTGCAAAAGTTGAAACAGAGGATGGAATTAACCTTTTTGGGAATTTGAATAGAAATGAAATAACTGGCTTAGACAAAAGAGGGAGAACTCTAACAAATGCTCTTGTTAAAATTGGTTTTATTAACTATGACAGAAAATTATCTCAAGTTGGGTTGAATTATATTTCTGAAACAGAGCAAGCTTTTGATAAATTAGAAGAACTTTTTGGTTTAACAATTGATAATCTTGTTTATTTTAGGCAATTATTGAAGCTTCGTATATATGATAGCAACTCTGATAAATACTTCTATAATTTCCGTTTTGCTCTTGCTTTTTTGAATAGATATAGTAAAGTTCCTGTTAAAGATTTTCTATGGATAGTAGAAAGCATTAAGCCAAACTTTTCAGAAGAAAAAATCAAAGCTATTATCAATAATTACCAATCTGTTTATGATAACAATAAAACTTTTGAACAGTATAGAGATGAAGAATTTGCTAATCATATATTGATCCCTGAAAGAGTGTCTGAAGCCCACAAAATGTTTGATATTGAAGATTTTTCGGATGAAAACTTCAAAAAACTTTTTCCAAATCGAAAGAAAAGAATAGTAATAAAAGTTTAGAATATAAAAGTTTTGTTCTTTCAATTATAAAATTTATAGAAGAAAAGACAGAACAGTCATTAGAAGAAATGATGAGTCTTTCTAAACAAGATGCTATTAAGAAAGCTTTTGGAGACGGTAAGGCTATTTTCAAATATAAAAATAAAGATTCTATTCAAGAGTTTATAACTAAAAACAGTGATAATTCATTGCTATCAGGTCAATATTTGGATATATATTATACGTTTGCATGGTCTAAGCATAATGATTTGATTAAAGAATACAGTGATATGTGTAAAAGAATATTTTCTTTATCTGGAGTAATCAGCTTTAATCAAGGAGTTGTATCGCTTGGTCAGCCTTGGATTTTCCCTAAACTTTTTTCTCTACTAAATGATAATTTTAATATATCTGGTGAAGAAAGTTATGAAGAATATGAAAATAATATAAAGAGTTCTTTTTATCAAGATATTTGCCTATCAGATATTTTAGAGTTATCTAATAGGCAAGTCTTAGAAATACAAAATCAGATTGCAGAAGAGTTTGGCATTCCTGATATTGCAAATATCAAACAATTTGTAGCAGACAAACAGGAAAGAGAATTTAGGGAATTTGTTGAACAGGAATTTGATATCACTAAAGTATCTGAAATTTTGAGTTTCATTTCTCAAAGAAATGATAAGAAAGTTCAAGAGCTTGTTACGGATAATGCTTTAGTTCCTACTATTTTCGAATATATATTGGCTATTGCATGGTATTATATATCAGGTAAGAGGTTTCAACTTAGAAAATCCATGCAGTTAACATTTTCTGCTGATAACCTACCACTATCACATGCTGGAGGTAATAAAGGGGATATTGAGATTGAATATAGCGATAAAATGCTTTTACTTGAAGCGACATTAATGGATAAATCAACTCAAAAACGTGGTGAGTTAGAGCCAGTTATACGTCATTCTGTAAATTTAGCATTATCTACTAATAAACCGTTGCAAACAATATTTGTAGCTAATGAAGTAGATGATAATGTAGTTAATATTTTTAGAGCTACATCATTTATTCAGTTGAATGGAACATTAACAAAAGGTAGTGTAAAAGGGTTAAATATATTCGCTTTAACGATTCCAGAAATTATAAATATTTTGGATAAGAAGATTAATGAGCAGAGAATTTTTGATAATTTAGATGATTTTTCAGATATGGAACTTCACAGAATAGAAAATGGCTGGCGTGAAAAGATAGTGTCTGAAATTTTAGCATAGTCTGTAGGAAATTCGAGTAATTATAGGGTTTTGCATAAGATAATTTGATGTAGAAAGGTTTGTATTCAATGATTCAAAAAGAGCAAGAAAGAGGGTCGGAATTTAGAAAATGGGATTTACATATTCATTCTCCCTACACAGTACTAAATAATAATTTCGGATTATCTGATGGTAAGGGAAATGTTGATATAGATAAATTCATCAAAAAAATAAAGGATGAAGGTATCTCAGCTATTGGTTTAACTAATTATTTCAACTTTAGTGATGATGATTTTAGATTAAAGGATAGGCTGAATAAAGAAGGCATTGCAACTTTTTTAAATCTGGAAATTAGGCTTTCATATATAAATAAATCTGACCAGCTTTTTGATTATCATATAATTTTTGACAATAAATTGCCTGATATTATTATTAAAAATCTATTAGGTCAACTAAAGGCTAATATTGGTAGCACTAATAAATCTTTTAATACTTTAACAAGTAGCGAAATTGAAAATGTTGCAAATATTGATTTAAGTCAATTATTGAAAGTATTAAATAATGACAAAGAGCTAAATGGACGTTTTTTGACAGGGTTTCTTTCAAGAGGTCACGGTAGTGCTACCAGCGATTCTGACCCTAAAAATGGTGCAGTATATGAAAATATCTGTGTTAACTCGGACTTTTTGATACATTCAAGTTGCGATAATCCAGCAACCTGTAAAGATAGAAAATGTAAACACAATAATATTTTGATAGATAGGAAATTTTGGCTTGATAAATCACGGTATATAAAACCACTACTTCAATCCTCAGATGCTCATTCTTTGGAGCAAATAGGAAGTAAATATTCTTGGGTGAAGGCGGACTTAACCTTCGATGGTTTGAAGCAAATAAAGTATGAACCAAAATATCGCATCAGTGTCGACAAAGAAAAGCCAACTCTCGAAAAGGATGAGCTTGTCATTGATAAGCTTGTATATAGTGGGCAAGATATTTATCTATCTGAAAATCTGAATACAATTATCGGTGGACGCTCGACTGGTAAATCAACTCTCTTAAACTCTATAGCTAAAAAGCTGGAGCAAAAGCTAAATGATGATTCATATTTTTTTGAGAATATGGACGACTTTCATATTATTTGGAAAGACCAGCAAGAAAATAATTACAGAAAAATAGAGTATATTCCTCAAGAGTACATGTTTACTTTGGCCAGAAATAATAAGAAACTTAAAGATTTGGTAGGAAATATTATTCAATCCAAAGCAATGGACTCCGAATTAAAGAAATATGAGCAAAATTGCACTACTTTACATCTTGAAATCAGAAACTTACTCGATACTTATAAAGAGAATCAAAAAAATATCAATGAACTAATTAAGCCAGAAGCAGAAAAACAAGCCACTCAAAATCGAATAAACACATACGAATCAAAGAAAAAAGAATTATTAAACGAAGGTGCGATAACTGAGGAAGAAAGAGAATTATTTGAAAGCCAAAATCAAGAATTGCAGTTATTGAAAAAACAAAAAGAGATTCACGAGTCTGACTTGCGATATGTATCAAGTATTCCTCCTATTACGTTTGAATTTAGAAGTTTTAGTAATTCAATCTCTCCTTCACCAGAACTTATGATTAAAATTGGTCAAATAACAGCTCGGTTGCATGATTCCGTCAGAGAACAGCAGGAACATGAAATTAGGGTAATCAAGTTAGAAAAAGAAAGTCTAATCAAAGCTAGTGAAAATAAAATTGCTGACATAGAAAATGATGACATACACAAGAAATGTGTTGAGGCAATGAAAAATAATTCAGAGATAGCGAGGTTAAATTCTTTAATCAAGAATGAAGTTGATATTTTAGCTAAAATTGAGGCGTTTGAGAAACAAAGGGATGACTTCAATAAGTTAAAAGAAGAAATTCAAGAAGAAATTATTTCGAAATATAAGGAATACTCCAATATTAGAACTGAATTGTTGAATAATTTCAAGATTGAAGATGATAGTGGAGACAACTTAAAGATTTCAGTCAACTTCTCTTTAATTGATTTAGAGACTGAATTTGATTATGTGAGTGCTCGAGGTCGATCAAAACAAGACTTTATAGAAAAAATGACAGTTGCTTTTGATGAAGTTGTCGATTCAATATTTGACGAGGATAGTCTTGCATTTAATGGAAATAGGGACAAGTTCAGTCATATTGAGCATTTCTTCACTACTAATTTTTACGAATATAGTTTTGAGATTGAATATCAAGGTGATAAATTCGAGCAAATGTCTCCTGGTAAAAAAGCATTCATTGTATTAAAACTGATATTGGAATTCTCAGATAGTAAAATTCCTGTATTAATTGACCAGCCTGAAGATAGTTTGGATAACAGGGCAATATATAGTGAATTGACAAAATACATCAAAAAAACTAAAAAGAACCGACAAATAATCATAGTTACTCACAATCCCAATATAGTTGTATCTGGTGATGCGGAAAATATTATTGTAGCTAATCAGCAATCTGATAATTCTCCAAATCAAAATGGTAAGAAGTTTGATTATGTAAATGGTGCTTTAGAGAATCGTAATAATAATTCTAAATCTGAATTCATACTTCAAAAATACAACATCAGAGAACATGTATGTGATATTTTGGAAGGTGGAGAAGACGCATTTATGAGGAGGGAGAAAAAATACAGCATTAGCCGTTAATTTGCTACTTAGCAGGAATAAATTTTAGCTCGAGGAAACTCGGGCTTTTTGGTTGGATGAATGCTTGTGAACAGTGGAGAAAGACAAAATATTTGAGGCAAATCGATTGTTTCTTGCGTTCGCTTCGTCTTTCGGTTCGGGTTGCTTAACTTTGCAACAACACCGCCGTTTCAGCCCCACTTTGGCACACGACTTATTGTGTCTTTACACAATGTTTGTCTATATAGAGGAGGACGGAGGATTCTTCAAGAAAATATTCGAAGCTTTTTATTTCCTTTTTTTGCTTCTATTGCGATGGATTTCCTTTCGAAAATCTCCAGCAGTTGAGCTTTTCACAACTCCACACTCTAACAAAAATACCAGCAAAAAACCTGCATTTTAGCCAAAATATCGATGTAAATTAAACTCAAAAATAGGCTGGACTTCATTGGCAAAGAGAGTTATGATGGACAGGTAAAAGAAATTTAACAGATAGGAGTGATATGTATATCGATTTAGAAACGGAAATGTATCTACAAAAATTAGACAGCGAAATCCGCCAGCAAACATATTGGGGCGTTGTGCCAGAAATGCCAATTGAGTGGCAACCAGACCAGTTAGGATTTTATCTTAGCGACCCGATATCTTTGCCTGCATTTTTAACGAAACTGCGAGTTTTTGAAAAAGGTTTTGCCTTTGATTATATTGAAGAAGATGTTTTCGAACGCAAAATAACAGTTTTCGCCATTAACGAAAACAAAGAAAAGTTTCTTGCGAAAATTGAAAAGTTGCTCGATTGCCAAAGTAAAGGTGAGATGTGCGAAACCTTGCTTTATATTTGGGCAACGCCAGTGACCTATATCGATGAGGCGGTTTGTTAGCTGAAATTTACGACAAAATTGCCCCAGTTTTGCGACTGGGGCGTTTGTTTTGCTTTGAAAAATTTAATTGTTACATTCAAGCTTGATATTCAAAACATCGACCTTTTCTTCTTGTAATCTGTAATTCCAAACTTCCAATTCTTCCAAATCTTCCGTCCTGCAACAATTGGCATAATATTCTTCGGCACGCTCTGGATTAAGAAAACGACAAGTATAAACCCAAAAATCTTCGTCCGTGATGGGGATTTTCACTTCAAAAATAGGATTGGAGAACGCATCCCCCACCGTGTAATCGTGCAATTCTCCAAAATTTGTCAGGTGAACCGTTTCGATTTTTGGGAGCCTTGGTTCGACTTCAAATTGTTGGCTAGTTTCGTGGTTTTGCTTGAATTTTTCCATATTCCTCCTTGTTTTATTCTTCCGTTAAAATTTCTCGGCTTAAAACGGTTAATTCTTCTTGCCGAAGCTGGCTCATTAGGCGAGAAAATTCCTCGTCTGGAGCGTCATCCATCTGGTGGTATAATTCTTGCATGAGTCTTGCACGAGGGCTGGATTTTCACACTGCACGCGGTAGCAGAGTGTCTGGCTGGGGTTAAGGTGGTAGAAAACCTCAAAATTTGGCTGAATTATATCGCCCCAGTAATAGTCAAAATTTTCGAAAGCCTTTAGCTTGGTTTTATTGCCAATTTGAAGCTCGGTAGGAACTGGGGCTTCTTGCGAAAGTTTGCCCAGCTCATAACTCACCCAAAGCATCTCCTTGAGCGCCCACACCGAAACATCATGAAAATCTTGGTTGTCTGAATTTTGTCGCTCAAGCGTAGCAATTCTGTCAATCACGCTGGCGACCGTTGCAATTTCTTGGTCTCGGGTGGCGTCTTCGTTTTCGAAATTATGAATGTGCCGAATGCGGTCTTGAAGTAACGGCTTGCTTATTTCAAACTGGTTATGTTGAATATTTTTATTGGTAAATTTTTCCATCTAAATCTCCTTTGCTTTATTAGTGTGTCCATCATAACTCTCCATGTGGGAAGAGTCAAGCAATTTTAAACGAAAAACCCAGCGACTTGGAATCGCTGGGTTTAAGAGATTAGAGTGGGTTTGGTGTTGGACTGCTGGGTGACAACACACTATTCGGGGAGATTTTTTTGTTTCACTAAAATTTTTGTACAATCTTCGGCTTGCCGCCTAGTCTATAAACGTTTTATCCAGCAAGAATAGAGCTCTCTAATTTCAGAGAGCTTTTTTATTTTCGTTACCTTACCTCAATATACTCAAGTATGTTCTTCGGTTAGGATTCCTAGCACTGTAAGGTAAAATAAACCAGAAAGGTCTCCCTTCGGGGAGATTTTTTAGTTTCATTAGGATTTTAGCCTGAGCTCAATCAGCTCTCTAGTTTCAACAGTCTTTTTAGTCTGTATCTTTCTAGCCTTGTTCCAGATTTGGAAATGTGGTATACTATTTATGAAAATTGTCTAAATTTTTAATTTTATTAAGGGAGGGTTTCATGATTTCCAAATCTTCTGGAAGCCATCAAAACCTGCGATATGTTTTTCTCCTAGCTCTGTTGCTCGGAGCTTTGGGTGTCTCTCTGTTTCTAGCTGTTTCTATGGGGTCTGTTCAGATTAGCTTGAGTGATACTTATAGAATTATTTTAAGTAAGATGGGGGCCCCTCTGGACATAGGAGACCTTTCGAAGTCTACACTTGCTATTGTTTGGAATATGAGATTACCACGGGTTTTTCTTGGTTTGATAGTTGGTGCAGGCCTTTCCATGTGTGGTAGCGTCATGCAGTCAACGGTCAATAATCCAATCGCAGAACCTTATGTTTTAGGAATTTCTGCTGGGGCAACCTTTGGTGCAACTTTGAGTATTATTCTTGGTTTTAAGGTCATGATTGGTCTTGGCTCTTTCCTTGGAGCGCTTGTGGCAACAGTTGCAGTCCTTCTGATTGCTTCCATGCAAGGCAGGATGACAACTTCAAGCCTGATTTTATCAGGGACAGTTGTGAATGCACTATTTTTGGCTTTTTCAAACTTTATTATCTCAATTGGCGCTAATGCTGATAGTGTCATGACCATCAAGTTTTGGACCATGGGTTCTTTAGCGGGAACTTCCTGGACTCACTTAACCTTGCCAACTATAATCGTGGGAATTGCTTTTTTATTTTTCTCTACCCAATATCGTGTTTTTAATGCCATGATGATGGGTGATGAGGCGGCTTTGACCTTAGGGATTCCCCTACGTTTTTACTGGTATCTTTATGTGACGATTGTGGCTATAATGACAGCAATCTTGGTATCGACCTGTGGGATTATTGGTTTTGTTGGTCTCATCACACCTCATTTGGCACGAAGCTTGGTGGGGACAAATTACAGAAGACTTTTTCCGATAGCTACTTTGCTCGGCGCACTTTTTGTTGTTTGGGCAGATGTCCTTGCTCGTGTCTTGATTCAAAATGCTGAGCTGCCGATTGGAATTTTTACAGCTCTAGTAGGTGCCCCTTTCTTTATCTACATGGTTGGAAATAGACGAGGGGAGGTGAAGGTCTGATATGGATTTAATGTGCCAGGATATTCACTTTGGAATCGGAGAGAAAAAAATTCTCAAAGGAGTGTCGCTCAAACTGGAGGGCAAGCAATTTCATACCATTTTGGGACCCAATGGAAGTGGGAAAACTAGCTTGCTGAAACTCCTCTATCGACAGGAAAAGCCTGATCAAGGCTTGATTTCTCTAAATGGAAAACCCTTGGAACAAATGAGCGTCAAGGAAACGGCAAAGCAGATGGCAGTCGTCACGCAGTTTAATCAGTTACAATTTGATTGTAGGGTTGAAGAAATCGTCATGCTGGGTAGAACGCCCCATCTCTCTTTCTTACAAAAGGAAAAAGAAAAAGACTTTGCCTTGGTTGAGGATGCTTTGGTCAAGGTAGATCTGCTCGAAAAGAGAAGTCGTCTCTACTCTTCTCTATCAGGAGGAGAGAAACAACGGGTTTTATTGGCACGCGCCTTGGCCCAAGAGCCGACACTCTTGCTCTTAGACGAACCGACCAATCATTTAGATATCAAGTACCAGCTAGACTTGTTGACCATTGTCAAACATCTCAATATCAATGTACTAGCAGTATTACACGATATTCAGCTAGCTTGTCGCTATTCAGACTATCTCTATCTAATGAAAGAAGGAGAGATTGTTTACCAAGGGACTCCAAAAGAGACCATCACACCAGAGTCTTTGCAGGCTGTCTATGGTGTCCAAAGTAGGGTTACTTGGACGGAAGACCAACAAGCCATGATTCACTATTTATAAAAAATGAAAAGGAAAACAAAACATGAAAAAATCACTCAGTATTTTGCTCCTAACAGTAGCTACCTTAACTTTAGCAGCTTGTGGAAATAGTGCAACAGAAAAAGCTAGCACACAATCAAGCGCAGAGACAAGTCAAAAATCCACTACAGAAACCAACTATCCTGTAACCATCAAAACTTATGATGCCAAAGGAAATGAAGTCGAACAAGTCTTTGAAAAGGCTCCTGAAAAGGTCATCACCAACAACCTATCAACAACTGAAATCCTACTTGAACTTGGTTTGAAGGATAAAATTGCTGGTATGCTCAATCCTGATAATGCCGTAACTGGTAAATACAAGGAAGCCATTGAAGCCATCCCTCATATTGGTGATAAAAAATCAGTCTCACAAGAAACAGTTCTTTCTTATGAACCTGATGCCTTGATGGGACGTAATATGATGTTCTCTGAAAAGTCAATGGGAACTATCAGCGCTTGGAATGAAAATAAAATCCCTGTTTATACGCAAAAAGCCTCACTATCAAATATCCAACAGGATTTGGGAAATATCGTTGAAGATGTGAAGAATCTTGGTACCATTTTCAATGTTCAAGATAAGGCAAACCAATACGCAGAGCAATTGCAAGCTAAAATCGATGCGGTTAAAAAAGCTAATCCAGAAACACAGGGTGAAAAGAAAAAAGCTTTGATTATGGTTGCTTATAACGATGAAACCTTTGGTGCCTACAAGTCAGCACTTCAAGAAAGTTTGCTCAACCAACTTGGTTACACAAATGTCGCAACAGGAACATCTGGCTTGACCTTGGAAAATCTAGTATCAATGGATCCAGAGTTGATTATCTATGTAACCAGCGACCGCAATCAAAAGTTGGATGAAAAAGCAGTGGATTTGATGAAGGCAAATGCTGTTTTGGAAAATGTACCAGCAATCAAGAATCAAAAAATCATGACCATCTCTTACGATGAGTTGATGGACTACGGTCCTGCAGTGATTGATTCACTTGAAAAAATCAATGACTTTATCAAGAAATAAGGAGTTTAACTGGGAAGGGATTCGTGTTAGAGTCAGTCTTCCTTCAAACTATGACTCTAAACAAGCCTATCCAGTTGTGCTCTTAAACGATGGGGAACTGGATTATTTATCAGACCTGTCCCAATCTGTGATTTTAGTGGGTTTGGTTCCAGAAAACCGTCTGGATGACTTTACACCTTGGAAAGCTAGTTCTTTGAAAGAAGGGGCTCCAGATTTTGGTGGAAAGGTAGATGCCTACAATCAAAAGGTCTTTCAAGGGATTCTAACAACTCTAAAAAAATCCTACTTGATTGATGAAAGTAGGATTGCTTATGGTGGCTATTCACTGGGCGGTCTTGCTGCTGTTTATAGTCTCTATAGCAATCATCTACCTATGACCTGTATTTTCTCTATCTGTGGTTCCTTCTGGTATCCAGACTTTATAGACTTTTGCAGGGAACATGACTTGATACAGAGCCAAAGCCTGATTTATCTACAAAATGGTCAGACAGAAGGTGCCAATCATTCCAATCGTCTATCTAAGGCTCCTGTTTTTGCAAGGGATCTACATAATTTAATTTCAGAAGCAGTTCCCTCAACATATTCCACCTTTGATGCTTATGGGCATCATGAAGCTCTCGACCAACGCTATCAACATTTTTGTGACTGGCTAAAAAAAGAGTGGAAGCTTACGTAAAAATCTAATACTCTTTGTTTAGGATGGACAGAGAGTATTTTTCTTGTCTTTATTCGGGTACATTTTAAAATTTCAGTGAGTTTATCTAAAATGAAAGTTTAACTGAAATGCAGCAAAATGTGGTATAATGAGTAGATAGATAGAATCGAGGATATTATGTCATTTACGAAATTTAAATTTAAAAAATATATAGAAGAAGCTTTGGAGGAGTTGAAGTTTACGACTCCTACCGAGGTGCAGGAAAAGTTGATTCCTATTGTCTTGGCAGGTCGTGACTTGGTTGGTGAATCAAAAACAGGTTCAGGGAAAACTCACACCTTCTTGCTTCCAATTTTCCAACAATTGGACGAAGAGAGTGACAGTGTGCAGGCGGTTATTACAGCTCCAAGTCGTGAGTTAGCAACACAGATTTATCAAGCGGCTCGTCAGATCGCATCACATTCAGATGTTGAGATTCGTGTTGTGAACTACGTTGGTGGAACAGACAAGGCCCGTCAGATTGACAAATTAGCAAGCAACCAGCCCCATATCGTCATTGGAACACCAGGTCGTATCTATGATTTGGTAAAATCGGGTGATTTGGCTATTCACAAGGCTAAGACCTTTGTAGTCGATGAAGCTGATATGACTCTAGATATGGGATTCTTGGAGACGGTTGATAAGATTGCAGGAAGTCTTCCGAAAGACTTGCAGTTCATGGTCTTTTCAGCGACTATCCCACAAAAATTGCAACCATTCTTGAAAAAATACTTGTCAAATCCCGTCATGGAAAAAATCAAGACCAAAACAGTTATCTCAGATACCATTGATAACTGGTTGATTTCTACTAAAGGTCGTGATAAGAATGCCCAGATTTATGAATTGACTCAAGTCATGCAGCCATACTTAGCAATGATTTTTGTCAATACAAAAACTCGTGCAGATGAATTGCATGCTTACCTGACTGCGCAAGGTCTAAAGGTAGCGAAGATTCATGGAGATATTGCGCCTCGTGAACGTAAACGGATCATGAATCAGGTGAAAAATCTTGATTTTGAGTATATCGTAGCGACTGACTTGGCTGCGCGTGGGATTGATATTGAGGGTGTCAGCCATGTTATCAATGATGCTATTCCACAAGACTTGTCCTTCTTTGTTCACCGTGTTGGACGAACTGGACGTAATGGTCTACCTGGTACAGCCATTACTCTTTACCAGCCTAGTGAGGACTCAGATATTCGTGAGTTAGAGAAACTAGGGATCAAGTTTGTGCCTAAGATGGTTAAAGACGGAGAATTCCAAGATACCTATGACCGCGATCGTCGTGCCAATCGTGAGAAGAAACAGGAAAAACTGGACATCGAAATGATTGGTTTGGTTAAAAAGAAAAAGAAAAAAGTCAAACCAGGATATAAGAAAAAAATCCAGTGGGCTGTCGATGAAAAACGCCGTAAAACCAAGCGAGCAGAAGGTCGTGCTCGTGGACGTGCAGAGCGAAAAGCTAAGCGCCAGACATTTTAAAAATAAGATAGTAGGACCAAGTCGGTTTTACTGTTTTTTTGAGCAATGAAAAGGATATTCCTTAACATTAAGATTAGTTCTGTGAGATTGAGTGTGATAATACTTCCTACTGTAGTTCAGGCTTGTTCGATAATAGCAGAGTAGTGAGAAGAACGCTATAAAGTTCAATTAAGAAAGTACCAAAATTGTTAAAAGTTCTTAGCAGCGGGAGAAGATTAAGATTTTTAGTTGTTAAAATGTTGTCAAACCAAAATACATCAGGTGTTTTTGATTCATAAATTAAGAATTTGGATGCTAACAAGAAAATAAAAACGCTGAAATCATTGATTTCAAGCGTTTTTTTGAAGGCTTTATTATAAAAAAGTTTTTATCAGGAATTATACGAAGTTATAAATTTGTACTTGTACATATTAAAAAACATTAAATTTGTTGTTTAACTGGATATAACTATATCCAGTTTAGATATTTATTTAAGTGAATCTAGAAACCTCTCCATGCTTTCCTTTTTATCAATACTCTCACCCACAATAGGGATTACTCCTCTTTCACTTAATACTTGCTCTTGAATAGGATTAGGTGTAGGAAGAAAAATATATGATTGAGGACGATTTGAATTATTATTACTCTTTTTCCATAATTGATCTAATTTATAAATCAGTAATCTAATGTTTATATCTGATAAGCTGTATCCTAAAAATAAAATTGATTTGCTTAACATATCTGCTCTTAATTTAATATCTAAAGGAGATTCAAAAGCAAGTCTTTCAAAATAATCACTCTCAGCAAGGACAATAGATGAATCTGAAATTGTATCACCATGAAATTTTATAATCTGAGTACTATTTTTCTTTATATTAACTAAATCATCAACACTTACAATCTTTGTATATTCTTTATCATTTAAAGAAAAAGCTTTTTCTAAACAGTGATCATAATTTGTTGTATAAATTATTGGAAAATTCATATTTACTATAGTGGAATGGACTGTAGAATTTAGAATTACATTATCATCCACATTCCATTGAGTATCCATCCAACTTCTTAGTTCTCCAATATGCCCCTTATTTATTTTGTAATATTCTGCCAGTGTTAATGCATCTCCGTAGCAAGAAAAAATAGTTTTGTCATAACCTAAATCTGTTGCAATATAATCAATAAGTTCACTCCATGTAGGCAAGTTAATAGTTTTCGAAACACCTGCTCCTACAAATAAGATAACCTCGCCATTCTTAATATCTTTTTTTAGCTTATTCATCATGAAAGCTCTCCTCCAAAAATGATTTCAGCTTATATAAAGCCTCTTTTCTCATAGAAATATCATTCTTTTTCGAGCCCATTTCAGCAAAAGTTTCATCATACCCCTCCGGTTGAAAAACACAATCC
This sequence comes from Streptococcus sp. SK140, assembly GCF_000259525.1. NCBI lineage: Bacteria > Bacillati > Bacillota > Bacilli > Lactobacillales > Streptococcaceae > Streptococcus > Streptococcus sp. SK140. Next base: position 27,399 of record NZ_AJML01000025.1, read on the forward strand.
CATTGAAAATCGCGATTTCCTCTTGGAGGAGATACTATTGTCCCTTGAATTATACCTTCGAATGTTGTTATTTTTTTCCCATCACAAAATGCTACAATTGTCTTTGCTGTAGCCGAAGCTGTACCTTTTTTAGAAAAAAATTTGCTAAAATTATCTGCTTCTAACGAATCCCAAAACACTTGTGTTAATCCACCGGGTAGATCACCAAAATTTTTTATGAGTAGTCCTGTTTGTTCCACAATAATTGGTCGTCCTATTTCTTTAAAACCTTTGATAACTTTATCAGTTACAATTTCAACCATATTATCACTTTGGATTTCATTAATCTTTTTATTGAAAGATTTTATTTGTATATTCGTTGATCCAAGTATATCACTGACCTCTTTGATTTTATATTTGTTCGAGGATAAAAAATAAATTTCCATATTATCTGCTATAATCCTATTATTCTAGTTAAAAATTTTTAGTAATTATTTAACAATAAGTAATTTTTTAGTTAGTTAATTTATAAAAAATAAATTTCTTTTTTCTTAGTATATCATATTTATAATGCAAATTTCTATTATCAAATTAAAAAGATTTGGTTTCATATAGAAAAATAGTTTTAATTGTTAAAATGTTGTCAGAGTAAAATAAAAAGCCTTAGAAATATTAATTTCTAGGCTTTTTTAAGTTTGTTGACTTTATTCCCACTCAACAGTTGCAGGTGGTTTACTTGTAATATCATAGACGATACGGTTAACGTGGTCAACTTCGTTTACGATACGAACTGAGATTTTTTGGAGGACTTCCCAAGGGATCTTAGCGAAGTCAGCTGTCATTCCGTCGATAGAAGTGATAGCACGAATAGCGATGGTGTAGTCGTAAGTACGGCCATCTCCCATAACCCCTACTGAACGAACGCCAGTGTTAACAGTGAAGTATTGCCAGATATCGCGGTCAAGACCAGCTTTGGCGATTTCTTCACGAAGGATTGCGTCTGATTCACGAACAGTTTCAAGTTTTTCTTCAGTGATTTCACCCATGACACGAATTGCAAGACCTGGACCTGGGAATGGTTGGCGCCATACGATGTGGTCTGGCATACCAAGTTCGGTACCAAGGGCACGAACCTCATCCTTGTAAAGAGTGTTAAGTGGTTCGATGAGTTCAAACTGCATGTCTTCTGGAAGACCACCCACATTGTGGTGAGACTTGATGGTTTGTGCAGTATCCGTACCTGACTCGATAACGTCTGTATATAGTGTTCCTTGAGCAAGGAATTTCACGTCTGTTAGCTTGCTTGCTTCATCATCAAAGACATAGACAAACTCGTTACCGATAATCTTACGTTTTTGTTCAGGATCAGACACACCAGCCAATTTATCCAAGAAGCGTTTGGCAGCGTCTGCTTTGACAATGTTCAAACCAAACTTACCACCAAGCATATCCATAACTTGGTCAGCTTCTCCTTTACGAAGAAGACCGTGGTCTACAAAGATACAGATCAATTGATCTCCGATAGCTTTTTGAAGGAGAACCCCAACAACAGAAGAGTCAACACCACCAGAAAGTCCGAGGAGAACACGTTTGTCTCCAACTTTTTCACGGATTTGTTTGATTTGCATCTCGATGAAGTTATCCATAGTCCAATCGCCTTTGGCACCACAGATATTCAAAGCGAAGTTACGAAGGATATCATAGCCGTGAACTGAATGACGAACCTCTGGGTGGAATTGGATACCATAGATTTTCTTGTCTGGATTTTCGATTGATGCATAAGGACAGTCAGCTGATGTACCAGTACGAATGAAATCAGCAGGAATTTCAGTAACAGCATCCCCGTGGCTCATCAAGACAAGTTGTTCTTCTGGAGTTCCGGCAAAAAGAGCAGACTCAGTGTGAGTAAGAGTGGATTGTCCATATTCACGGTTACCCGCGTCACCTGCAGGAACAACCTTTCCTCCAAGCTTGTGAGTCAAAAGCTGCATACCGTAGCAGATTCCTAAAATTGGAATTCCAAGTTCAAAAATCTCTGGGTCAATATCAAATGATCCTTCTTCGTAAACAGAGTTTGGACCACCTGAAAGTACAATCCCGATAGGATTGATAGCACGGACTTCGTCAGCCGAAATCTTGTGACTTTTTAGTTCTGAAAAGACACCAATCTCACGGATACGACGTGAGATGAGTTGGTTGTACTGGCTACCATAGTCCAGTACGATGATCTTTTCGACATCTTGCAAATCAGTTGAAATGTTGGTCATCTTTTCCCTTTCTTAAAAGAAATATCTTCTTGAATATTCTATCATAAATGCCCCAGAATTACCAACCAAACAAGTACAGTTTGACTTTTCCCCATAAGATAGGGTACAATGGAAAAAATAAAGAAAAGAAGTGAGCAAGCATGTTACCAGCTTATATGAAAATTCACGACCAAATCAAGAAAGACATTGATGAGGGAAGTTGGAAAATTGGAGAAAGACTTCCAAGTGAGCGAGACTTAGCTGAGGAATTTGAGGTTAGCCGTATGACCCTGCGTCAAGCTATCTCCCTTTTGGTCGAGGAAGGAGTTTTGGAGCGTCGTGTGGGTAGCGGGACCTTTGTTTCTAGTACTCGTGTTCAGGAAAAAATGCGTGGAACGACTAGTTTTACGGAAATTGTGAAGGCTCAGGGGAAAACACCATCGAGTCATCTGATTTCCTATCGTCGGACTATTCCTAATGAGCAAGAAGTTGAAAAATTAGGGATCAAGGCCACTGAAAATATTATTCGAATGGAACGTGTTCGTTATGCAGATCAAGTTCCTGTGGTCTATGAAGTAGCATCTATTCCTGAGAAATTTATCAAGAATTTCAAGAAAGAAGAAGTAACCAAGCATTTCTTTCAAACCTTACAGAAACATGGTTATCGGATTGGTAAATCTCACCAGACTATTTATGCTCGCTTAGCCAAGGAAAAGATTGCTCATTATCTGGAAGTAGAAAAGGGGCATGCTATTTTAGGACTGACTCAGGTTTCTTACTTTGATGACGGTACAGCTTTTGAGTATGTAAAGAGCCAATACGTCGGAGAACGTTTTGAGTTTTATCTAGAAAATAATTAGTTTTTAAGAAATCTCTTGAAGTTGGGAATCCTATCCACTTTAAGAGTTTTTATTTGGCTAAGATTAGAAAACAGTTTCCAATTAAGAAAAATAGTAATCATACGAGTATTTTTTAAAGATTCGTGTTATAATAGTTAGGTTATATGGTCCCGATAAGGTGGTAGTGAAGGTCGTTTATCGATTCTCTACCAGTACTTTGTAACTCTATAACGAATATTTTTTAAGGGGGGACATTTTTATGTCAGAACGTAAATTATTCACGTCTGAATCTGTATCTGAGGGGCATCCAGATAAGATTGCAGACCAAATTTCAGATGCTATCTTGGATGCTATTTTAGAGCAAGATCCAGAAGCCCACGTTGCTGCTGAAACAGCTGTTTATACTGGTTCAGTTCATGTTTTTGGTGAAATTTCAACCAATGCCTATGTAGATATTAACCGTGTGGTACGTGATACCATTGCAGAGATTGGCTATACCAACACTGAGTATGGATTCTCAGCTGAAACAGTAGGAGTTCACCCATCACTTGTTGAGCAGTCTCCAGATATCGCCCAAGGTGTTAATGAAGCCTTGGAAGTTCGTGGAAATGCGGATCAAGATCCACTTGATTTGATTGGAGCTGGAGACCAAGGTCTCATGTTTGGTTTTGCAGTTAATGAAACTGAAGAACTCATGCCATTGCCAATCTCACTCAGCCACAAGTTGGTTCGTCGTTTGGCAGAGCTTCGTAAGTCTGGTGAAATTAGCTATCTTCGTCCAGATGCTAAATCACAAGTTACTGTTGAATATGATGAAAATGACCAGCCAGTGCGCGTGGATACAGTTGTTATTTCAACTCAACACGATCCAGAAGTTAGCAATGAACAAATTCATGAGGACGTGATTAACAAGGTTATCAAAGAAGTGATTCCAGCTTCTTATCTTGACGATGAAACTAAATTCTTCATCAATCCAACAGGTCGTTTCGTTATCGGAGGACCTCAAGGAGACTCAGGTTTGACTGGTCGTAAGATCATCGTGGATACTTATGGTGGTTACTCACGCCATGGTGGTGGTGCCTTCTCTGGTAAAGATGCAACTAAGGTTGACCGTTCAGCTTCTTATGCAGCTCGCTACATTGCCAAAAACATCGTTGCTGCAGGTCTCGCTAAGAAAGCAGAAGTTCAATTGGCTTATGCCATTGGTGTAGCTCAACCTGTATCTGTTCGTATCGATACCTTCGGTACTGGAACAGTAGCTGAAAGCAAGCTTGAAAAAGCAGCGCGTCAAATCTTTGACCTTCGTCCAGCAGGAATCATCCAAATGCTTGATCTCAAACGTCCAATCTACCGTCAAACTGCGGCTTATGGACACATGGGACGTACAGATATCGATCTTCCATGGGAACGCTTGGATAAGGTTGACGCCTTGAAAGAAGCAGTTAAATAAAGTAAAAAGGAGTTGATTTAAACTCCTTTTTTACTTTATTTATTGATAGTTTTTAAAAAAGCCCAGTTTCCAATAGACTTAGCCCCATACTCTAACTCCATAAAATCTAGCAATTCATAATCATTCTTTTTATAGAATGGAACATTTTTTTCTGTACTGGTAATGAGTCCTAAGCGCTTGCAGCCCTTGGATTTGACATAAGGCTCAACTGCGTCTCTAAGAAAAGCACTGCCCACACCTTGTCCTTTAACGGATGAATTGACTGCAAGGAGCATCAAATACCAGTCAAAGCTATTAGATTTTTTCAAATGTTCTTCGGAACGGTCTACTAAATCAAGATACTTCAAAAAATTTCGAGGACTAATGTAGCGAAACAGTTTTATGACACCATTTAGCAAGTAAGATAGGATAGAAAAATCATTTTGTTGTAATAAGGCGACAGCTAGGATTTCTGCGTCTTGTTCAGCTACTAAACAGGTCTCTTCTTTGATATAGAGGCGAGTCAGGAGACTTTCCAATAGTTCTAAAAAAGCAGGATAGTTTTCAGGTTTCTTGAGATCATCTATGATTAGAGTTAAAAATGGATAATCAAAGAAGCTATCGGCTATTACTTTTCCAATTTTTTGGTATTCGTCTAGCCTTGCTTTTCTGTATACTATTTTCTCCATTTATGAGCTCCTTTTTTAATGTTAGTAAATTATAATAGTAAAATTAATTGTTTTGATGATCAAGTACCGAGTTTTAAAAAAAATATTGCCAAACTTAGTCAGTTGAAGGATTGTTAGAAAACTCTTTCTGTAACACTGAATCTGATTCTAGAATATAGGATTAGACAGACAAAGAACACTCTAAAAAGTTAGAATTTTTAGAGTGTTGTCCAAATATTGCTAAGTTTTATTTTGTTGGGATTGAGATTTCAATCAATTTTTCAGAGTAGAGGGTCTTGATATTAGCTTCATCGATATTTTGCTTTTCGATCTTGCGATTCAAGAAAAATTCTTGGATTTTTTCTATTTCTTGTTCGCGGATAGCACGATGTTTATTGGAAATGAGGATTTCATAATGAAGCGGTGCCTGAGTAAAGATAACATCAGTGTTGCCTGCAGAGTAGACTTCTACGAGTGTAGCGTCGGTACTCTCCAGTTGGCTTTTAACAAGGTTTGAGTGAGAATTAGTAGTGTTGATGAGCTTCATAGGCTTTCCTCCTGTGTTTCTATTTCTATTATAGCACTTTTTGGAAAAATTGGAAAAGTTAATTTAAACTTGATGCTGTTTTTTCCAGGCTTCAATTGCCCATTTATGACTGCCACGTTTTAAGTTAGCAATGGCTTCATCGATTGGGAACCAAGCTAGATGATTGAAGTCCTCCAAAGGTTTTTGGATTTCTTGATAAGAAGTAGCTTCGTAAAGATAGGCTGGATTGTAGTAGTAAGTATCACGATGGCTGGAATAGAAATATTCATCTGCTTGTCCATAATAAGTGCCAATCTCAGCTGTAAAACCTAATTCTTCAATCAGTTCTCGTTTGAGAGCTTCAAAATGATCTTCACCTGCTTCAATCTCGCCACCAGGCAAGAACCATGCACCATTTGGAGCTTGAACGAGGATAATCTTTTCAAGTGCTGAGTCAGGGATGACTGCATAAACACCATATCTAGTTTTGTAGGTTACACCCTCTTTTTTTTCTCCAAAGGTTGGATTTGTCATAAATTTCTCCTTTATGTGTGCGCTTTCTTTCTATCATATTAAAGAATGCTCTTACTGTCAAGTAAGAACATTCTTTTAGTATGTGGAATTAGTCATTTGAGTCAACTGTTTCCAATTTATTTTTTGATTTAATCATGATTTTACCATTGCTAGTCATGATGGCTTTGAGGTTTTTCTCGCTTGGATTTTCAAGGTAGTAGTCTGTAATCGCATCTTCGATATGATCTTGAATGGTACGACGTAGTGGACGAGCTCCCATTTTTGGATCATAACCAAGGTCTACAAGTTTCTCCTTAACCTTATCTGTTACATCTAAATGGATGTTATTGCTTGAGAGACGTTGATTGACATCATCTAACATGAGATCAACGATTTGAAGGAGATTTTCCTTGCTGAGGGCCTTGAATTCGATAATGCCATCAAAACGGTTCATGAATTCTGGGCTAAAGAAGTTGCCTAATTCTCCAAGAACAGAGTTAGTACGGCCTTCTCTAGCAGCACCAAATCCAACACTAGCTTCTGCCTTACCTGTACCTGCATTTGAGGTCATGATAATGATGGCGTCTTTAAAGCTAACAGTACGACCTTGACCATCCGTTAAACGACCATCGTCCAAGACTTGAAGGAACATATGCATAACATCT